>JALFYG010000135.1 GCA_022784805.1 Spirochaetales bacterium | reverse complement strand
TGTACCATTGGTATCGAGCCAAAACAAAGGGAGCTCTGATGTAGCACTTGAGAGCATATCGAAAGCATACTCACCTCTTTCAGCCTTCTCAATCTTACTTGTGGTACCAATGGTTAGACGAGATATTTCATAGCTCGACGTGTTAGTCTCTTCTTTGACTGGACCAGCGAATAGAGATATTGCGCATGACAATAAAACGACAAGGAAGAAAAACAACTTTTTGTTTTTCATTCTTCCTCCTTTCTTCGATAAATAAAATACCGAATAAATAATGATAGTTGTTGCTACCTTCTGGAAACTTGTTGTCTGACAGACAATGATCACTTCATGTGATTTAAAACGACTTCATGTCGATGAAAAAAGTATATAAAAGAGGATATCATGCGTCAATTATCATTAAGAGAGAGGATGCGGTCAGAGAGGAAGTCCACAAGCTCCCTATCGTGGCTGATAAGCATCACAGAGCCACCTTTTTCTATTACAGTACTTTGGACTTCCTTGAAGACATTTGCCTGTACCATAACGTCCAACATGCTTGTTGCCTCATCCATGATCAGGAGTTTGGGGTTCATCAAAAGACACCTTGCAAGCGCGACCCTCTGGGCTTCTCCTCCGGAGATCTGGCGAGGTAAGTGTGAAAGTACAGATAGGCTCAGATTTACAGAAGAGAGTGTCTCTTCAATAAGAGTGTCTATCTCATCCTTCCCCTTAGCCATCTTATGGTACTTAATAAGCTCCACAAGGGAGTCTTTTATCTTTTGATTAGGGTCCAGAGATGCATATGGATGTTGATATACCATCTGAATGGAGCTACCCAAAGCCCTGTCATATCCCTTTTCTCTTGAAACAAGAAGTTCATCTGAAAACCATACTTCCCCGCTGTCAGGTAGAGTCAAACCAGAGAGAATACGGGCAAGCGTTGTCTTACCTATTCCGCTTCTTCCATAGATTCCAAGGGTTTCACCCTCACTAATGGAAAAGCTAAGGTTATCTAAGACAGTTTTCTCTCCAAATGATTTTGATATGCCTTTGACTTCTATCATCTTTTGCACCACCATTCGTGTCCCCCGTCTGTGTAGTGGGAAAGCTCCTCTTCGCAATCATTATTATATTCAGGGCATCTCTCAGAGAATGGACACTTACCCATCTTTCTTAGATAAGGGGAGGACTTCATTCCATTCTTCACAAGGGCTGCAACGAGGCTCTTTGCATATGGGTTACAAGGGGACGAAAGGAATGAAGAAGGCCCTTTCTCCATTGTTTTTCCTCCACATAGCACCAGCATATTCTCACATCGTGAGGCCACGGAAATATCGTGGGTTATGATAATCTTCGCCGCATCAGAAAAAAGAGAGAAGAGGTGCTCCAACATCTTGTTGGATGACTCCATATCGAGGCCATTAGTCGGCTCATCTGCAATAATAAGCTTTGCGTTACTTGAAAGAGCCAAGGCCACCGTCACCCTCTGCGCCATACCACCAGATAGCTGGAATGGATAGCTTTTGAGAATCTGATCAATATCATGAAATCCAACCAAGGATAATATTTCCTTTGCCTTTTCTTTCACTTCTTTCTTTGGTGTACCAGAGCGAAGAAGGCTATCTTTCAGATGGGCATATATAGTACGGGAAGGATTCAGGAACTCCATTCCATTCTGAGGAATATATGCTATCTCTCTTCCTAAGAGGGATGAAGCAACGACAGGCGATGAGATATCCACAGAGTCGAGGGAACAGAAGAGATTCTCTCCCTTCACATTCTTTGGTAGCAGTCCCATGATGGACATTGCGATCATAGTTTTTCCGGATCCTGTCTCCCCAATAAGGGCATAGCTCTTTCCTTTTTCAATGGAGAATTCCACGTCATCAAGAAGGATTCTTCTTCCAGAGAGAGTTTCGGCATAAATAGTTCCACTCTTATAGAGCAAGTAGGGAGTGTTTTTTGATTCATCTATGTCCAAACTCTTATTCTCCATCAAGTAAACTCCTACTCTATTTAATCAAAGAAATCAATCACTATTAAGCAATATGCTTCGTTTACACAAAAAAGAAATGAGGTAATAACTGTACAAATGATGCACTGATATTGCTTTTTAACTGAATATATATATATGAAAATAATTACAGAAGATATCTATGACTTTCTACTCCACACGTGATTTAAAAACAGAAACAAACAAGCTGTTGAACGAACTATCTGAAGGAAAATATGTGGTCATTACAGAAAAAGGAAAACCTTCAGCTTTTTTGGTCAGCATTCCTGAAGGACATTTTGATGAAACTCTTTTGGCACTGCGCCAAGTAAAAGGAAGAGAGAAAGCCATTGTTTCCCAAAACTAGTCCTTCCACCGGGAATTGAAAGAACAACAAGCCTTAAACAAGAGAGGATGGTCGCCATTAGAGACAAGACACACTTTCTTCATATAT
>JALFYG010000108.1 GCA_022784805.1 Spirochaetales bacterium | reverse complement strand
CAAACATCCTTCCAAGAACCTTTGCTGTATCACTGATGGATTCTTTCTTTCCAATCTGTGAGCCTTTTGAGTCGAGGTAAACAGGATGCATACCCAAGTCTGCTGCAGCCACTTCAAAAGCACATCTGGTTCTTGTGCTGGTCTTTTCGAAGATAAGGGCGACATTCTTTCCTTCATGGATCTTATGGCTGATGCCTTCCTTTTTCATCTTCTTGAACTCTGCAGCTTTATCAAGCATAAAACCTATTTCATCTGGCGTGAAATCAAGAAGGGTAAGAAAGCTCTTTCCTTTAAGGTTTATCTCTGACATTTAGTTTTCCTCCAAAATGGATGTTAAGTAGTTAATCTGTTCTTCTACGCTCTCTTTGGCTGTTCCGCCAAAGCTTACTCTCTTATCGACACAGACTTTCAAGTCTATGGCTATATATAAGTCATCTTCGAAGAGAGGAGAGAACTCTTTGTACTTTGAGAGCGGTACTTCTGAAAGAACAGTGTTGTTCTTCTCGCACCAAGATACGATCTCTCCGCTGATGCGGTAAGAAGTCCTGAATGGTGTTCCTTTCTTTGTCAAATAATCAGCAAGGTCTGTGGCATTTATGAAGCCTTCCTCAGCGGCTCTCATCATGTTGTCTTTCAGAACAGTCATCTCTTTCACCATCTCTGTAGCGCAAACTAAAGAAGCTTCCAAGGTGTCGAGGGAATCGAAGAGAGGCTCTTTGTCTTCCTGCATATCTTTGTCATAAGCCAGAGGCAGGCCTTTCATGGTGACAAAGAGGGAGATCATATCTCCATATACTCTTCCAGTCTTTCCTCTCAAGAGTTCTGCAATATCTGGGTTTCTCTTCTGAGGCATAATGGATGAGCCTGTGGTGTAGTTGTCTGAAAGGCGGATAAACTTATATTCCCAGCTGGACCAGAGAACTATCTCTTCAGATAATCTTGATAGATGCATAGCCTCGATGGAGAGAGCACTCATTGCCTCCAGGGCATAGTCCCTATCTGATACTCCATCGATACTATTTCTATTTGGTCCGGTAAATCCAAGTTTCTCTGCTGTATAAGCCCTGTCAATAGGATAGGTTGTGCCGGCAAGGGCCGCGGATCCAAGTGGACACTGGTTAAGGCGCTTGATGGCATCTTCTATTCTTCCCTTGTCTCTTTCAAGCATGAAGGCATAGGAGAGAAGATGATGGGAAAAGAGAATTGGCTGTGCTCTCTGAAGATGGGTATATCCTGGCATTACTGCGTCTTCATATTCCTTGCTCTTCTCACAAATTGCCTTCATCAGGCCCTTTGTCAGGGAGAGAATAGATTCCAGTTTCTTCCTGGTATAAAGCTTGGTGTCGAGGGCGACTTGGTCGTTTCTGCTTCTTGCTGTGTGAAGCATCTTTCCGTCGTCTCCGATTCTCTCGATCAAGACAGACTCGACAAAAGAGTGGATATCTTCGGCTTCATCTGTTATTTCAAGCTTTCCTTCTTCTATGTCTGAGAGAATCAAAGAGAGGGCAGAGATTATCTTCTCTGCTTTCTCTTCTTCGATTATGCCATATTTTCCCAACATCTCAGCATGGGCCATGCTTCCTTCAATGTCCTCTTTATACATCTTCTTGTCGAAAGAGATGGAGGCATTGAAGCTTTCAGCAGCCTTTGAGATTTTTCCAGATAGATGGCCTTGCCAGATCTTTTCCATGATTCCTCACTTATTGGCGTTCTTTTCGTCAACCATAGCCTGAACCTTGATAGGAAGGCCGAAGAGAGTGATGAAGCCAGCACTATCTTTCTGGTTATAATCGCTTTCACCGAAGGTAGCGATAGACTCTGAGTAGAGAGAATAATCACTCCAGAGACCTGCTTTGATGATATTTCCCTTGTAAAGCTTAAGCTTGACAGTTCCAGTAACCTTTTCCTGTGTCTTGTCGACAAAGGCTGTTAGAGCTTCCCTGAGAGGAGTGAACCACTGGCCATTGTAGACTGTCTCGGCAAAAGTGATGGAAAGTTTCTGCTTCTCGTGGAGTGTGTACTTATCGAGGGTAGCGGACTCAAGATATTCATGAGCCTTGTAGAGGATAGTTCCACCAGGAGTCTCATAGACGCCTCTGCACTTCATACCAACAAGTCTGTTCTCGACGATATCGATGATTCCGATACCATTCTTTCCGCCCTTTTCATTGAGAGCGAGAAGGATATCTGTAGCCTTCATCTTCTCACCATTGAGAGCAACAGGCTTTCCCTGGACAAAGTCAATTGTTACATATTCAGGTGTGTCAGGAGCATCAATTGGGCTGACTCCCATCTCCAAGAAGCCTTTCTTCTCATACATTGGCTCATTTCCAGTGTCCTCAAGGTCCAAGCCTTCATGGGAAAGGTGCCAGATGTTCTTGTCCTTGGAGTAGTTGGTCTCCTTATTGATCTTCAAAGGAACATTATGCTTTTCAGCATACTCGATTTCTTCTTCTCTGCTCTTGATATCCCATTCTCTCCATGGAGCGATGATAGGCATATTAGGAGCAAAGTGCTTGATGGCAAGCTCGAATCTTACCTGGTCGTTTCCCTTACCGGTACAGCCATGGACAATGGCATCAGCCTTCTCCTTGAGAGCGATCTCAACAAGTCCCTTTGCAATACAAGGGCGAGCTGTGCTTGTTCCCAAGAGGTACTCCTCATAAATAGCTCCAGCCTGCATTGTAGGAATTACATAGTTATCTACGTAATCATCTACAAGGTCCAAAGCATAGAACTTTGTTGCACCTGTTTTGATGGCTTTTTCCTCCAAGCCTTCAAGTTCATCTGCCTGTCCTACATTACCTG
>JALFYG010000038.1 GCA_022784805.1 Spirochaetales bacterium | reverse complement strand
ATATCTCAGGGAGGCATAGGCGTTAGGATTTTAAACTTTTTTCTAATCGGCCTAGAGAATCTGCCCCTCGGAATCTTTCTAGGCAAAACTCAATTATGCATGATTCGCCGGTGACGACTTCTCATCACCATAAATAGAGTACATCAAAGCGAAAGAAAAGTCCACTGTAAAAGTGAAAATAAATCTTTATATTTCAAATAATTGTTCAAGAAACAAAGGCCTATTCTATTTAATATAGGACACTTTTCTTGAAAAGAACAAAAGGTTACAAAAAAATCTGAAGAATTCTCAAAAATATAGAAAGACAATTACTATTCAGTGCTATCTTAAAAAGAACATTGCATACTTCAGTTTCTAAATTTTATGCCCACTGTAGATAGATACAGCGAACTGCAGGGAGATGGCCTAAAAGAGAAACTGAGGGAGTTTATCAAGAAAATAAATCTTGATTACAACATCGTCAGAAAATATATCTCCCTATTTCCAGATCGAGTTTACAGAAATCTATATCAAACAGGACTAATAAAAGAGCTGGTTTGATTTCGACTTTAAATGCAAATAGTAATGGCAGACAGCCATTTCGCCATGGTTCCACCAAAATAAATACGTATAATACGAATTAAAATAATTGTTAAGTTTGAGTTTATGAATTATATTTATATAAATACGCATTATACGTACTTATACAACAAGGACAAATATGGTAATTCTTTCAGTCAGTCTTGATAATCTTTTTTCTTTTACGTCTTTTTCTCTTGATCTGAGCTATTCAAGAAGGGTTGATTCTCTCTTAGGAGAAGAAAACCTTGAAGATTATCCAAACTTTCGATACAGAAAAGCAGTCATACTGATGGGGCCCAATGCCTCAGGAAAGACAACACTGGGAAAAGCAATAGATGCTGTGTTTGATATGGTCACCCATAAAACTGTCAATAAATTGATAGACGGGATTAAAGACAAAGATAAAAATGCATATGCCACGATATACTTTGTTTCGAAAAGAGGAATCCTTTCGGAATTAGAAGTGACTATTAGCTCCGAAAACTATCTCTTTGACATTTCATATAAAGAAGAAGTAATCAGGATAAACGACTCATTCGAAAGCTGTCGCAAAAGACTGGATAAAAAAGAAGGGACACTCACTTCTCTTGATAAAGTACAGACATTGACAGGCCCTATCAACGTCATGTTCTCTCAACCTGGTCTAAAAAGGACTTTTGAATTATCAGGAGAAGAAAAAGAAGAGTATCTTACCTGTCTAAGAGCTGTAATCACAGCCCTCGACCCATCGTTTGAAAATGTTGAGCTGTCACAAGAAATGGAAGACTCTTATATTCTGAGAAGAAAGAAAAGATCTATTTCCATCACCAATGGAGAAATAGTAAACAGGGATCTTTTATCAAGTGGAACGATAAAAGGGATTGAGATAGCACTGTTTACAGCCTTGATTTCATCTTCTTCAGGTTTTTTCTACGTCGATGAATTGTTCTCATACATTGAAACAAACATTGAAAGATTAATGTTTTCCATAATGGCAAATAAGCTTCGTCCAGATTCCCAGCTTATTTTCACCACTCATAATACAGACATGTTGACCCTTCAACTGCCTAAACACTCATACATTTTCCTTCAGAGAACGGAAGAAGAGAATTCCTCTTCTATTATTCCAGTTTATGCAGAGAAATATCTGAGAAGAGCAACAGACAGTGTGCGAAACGCAGCAATGAATAATCTCTTTGGAACCATTCCTGATGAAACAAAGTTGTATGGTTTAACAGAGGAATAACAGTGGGTAAGGCTGAACAGTTTATTTATTTTGCTGAGGGAGAGTGTGAAGTTAAATTTCTTCAAACCCTTATGAACAATTTGCATTTGATTCGACAAGGAAAGATAATCAAACTTAATGTAACTCAAAAACGTATTCCTACAGCAAAGCTTCTTACAATCGATAGTAATACAGCGGTAGTCTTTGTCTTTGACACAGATACTGACTATACATCTACGCTTAATGAAAATATAAACGCAATTACAAAACTGAATAAAACTGGAGTACTTCTGGTTCTTTTGCCTCAAGTCTTGAATTTTGAAGATGAATTGGTCAGATGCACTGATTTCAAGTCAATAACTGAGTTAACTGGAAGTGGAAGCAAATCTGACTTCAAAAGAGATTTCTTAAAAACATCTAATCTTGATGCTCTTTTAAGAAAGCATAAATTCACACTCGCAAAGATGTGGAAAACTAGTCCTAGAAACTTCCCTTCCGGCAGATGCCAGGAGCTAATCTATCTTTCTAAAAGACGTTAAAACATGTGGCTGTTGTCATAAACTGTTGAGTTATCTTGAAAGCTGACTATAGTACTCTCCTTGTTCTTCTGAGAAAGCTTATAGGATATGGCCAACTTGCTGATGCCTATTGCTTATGTAATTGATGCAGAATAGAAATGAGGAATCAACTATAAAACCGAAATGTTTTATGCCCAAAACCTTAAAAGAATAAGCCCTGAAGATTTCTCTCCAAGGCCCAATCATTTAGCTAAGTCCAAGCATCTTTTCAGACTCGTCTTTCATTTTGTATTTAAGAATCTTACCTGCGGCATTCATCGGGAAGTCCTTGGTGAAGATGAAGTATCTTGGGACCTTATGGCGAGCCATGCTCTTCAGTCCATATGCTTTCATCTCATTCTCGTCAGATGTTTCGCCGTC
>JALFYG010000303.1 GCA_022784805.1 Spirochaetales bacterium | reverse complement strand
CATTTACGTCCATATTGACCCGTCAAGAAAGTCATTCCTGAATGGTTTTTGTCATACACAGATTTAGGTCTCATTGTAGGAAGATTGAGTTGCATAAAGATTCACAATTGTCTTGGGGTTTTGATTTTTGCAATTTCCTCTATATTATATATAATACTCGATTTTTCACAAAATAACATCGATATTTTTGTTTTTATTTTTAAAGGGGATGACAAAACGAATTATTGTCTTGTATGTAGAAAGTGGAATTACTAAGGATGGATCTAATTCTTATAAAAAACTTGCTTTTGATTCTAGTCTTAGGAATGTAATAAATTACTGTTTATCAGATGTTCAATGCAAAACTAAACAATAAATAGTCTTTGTGTTTTACTTTTAATTCAGTTTGATTTTGTTTTCTTTTCATGACACAAGCTTATTATTAGTTTGAGTGTATGAGAAGAATTTTTATTCCCCTATTGATACTTTCTTTATTGGTATCATGTTCACCTATCGATTATCCATCCTCTGATTATTCTTCTACAGATATAGAGAAGGTAGAGGCTCTTGACCCAGAGTGGGGCGTCGAGAAAGGAAGCAAGAATGCTATTGTTTCCTTCTCTCCCTTGGAAGGAGTAGATTCTTATACCCTCATCCTCTCTTCCCTTGATGGAGATAAGACATTCTCTGTTCTTCCTTCATCTTTCTCACTTGGAAGATTCTATCGTGAGATCAAGGGGTTGAAACCAGACACAACTTATTCTGTCTCCCTCACTGTTGAGTGTGGAGGAGAGAAAGGAGAAGTAAAGGAAACTCTTAGTTTCAAGACAGAAGATGGCACTTCAGATAAACCAGAGTATGCTCCATATGCCTTCTGCTCCGAAAGAAACGCTAATTCCGCTTCGATTCATTTCAATTTGGAAAAGGGCATGTGGTATAGAATGGTGATCCATTCCAATGATGATAACTACATGAATGTAAAGGAATATGTTTTCTCCTCCAATGGTTTTGACGGTGACTATACAATTGATGGTTTGAAAGATGACACTTCCTACACTCTTACCATCCAACATGGAAAGAAAAACGGCGAGTGGGGAGTTGTAAAGAGAGACGTTGAGATAGGAAAGTATCAAGTGGAGAAGGGAATGGATTTATCTGTTGAGGGTTCTCTCTTTACTCTCTCCACTGATCCTAGTGATAGAACCTATCTTCTCTCACGAAACGATAGATCATTTGCTTATAAAATAACTGAGAAAGAGTTTGAGATTCCTCTCTCCATCCTTCCTTCTATGGAGAGGGATGAATACTTTGTCTATGATGCAGATATAAATAAAGTAAGTAACGTTGTTTCTTACACTTCTCCTATTAAGCCAGAAGTCACCATCTCTCCTGACTCCATTACTCTGGAGTGGGATGAGAAAGAAGAGGCATTGTACTTTGTTGATGTGGAAGTAAAGAGTAATAACGACAAGAGAGTGATCCCGACTCCAGTTGTTCCTGATGTGGAGAGTGACGGAGAGAGGGGAACTCTTAAGCTCGATAAACTTGTAAGCAATACTCCATATGAAATAAAGATTACTTTCACTCTTCCTGATGGCGCATCCACCACATACTATGAAACCATTAAGACAGAGAGCTACGCTGGAACATATGCTTGGCTTGGTTATCCATCTGATGGAATCAGGAGCGCATTCTGGGTTGATGTCAGGGAAAGCGATGACAGCGCTTATCCATACTATATAACTGTCAGTGAAAAAGACCCTGCATATGATGGAAATAAGTATCAGATCATGCCTCTCATTGATGATTCCCTCCCGGGATATGTGCCTATTGTAGGAAACATCAAGTATTCAAATACAAGTGAAGAGTATATGAGGGCATATAGATGGAACGCCAAGAAGTGGAATACCACATCCATGGCGCCATCAGCCTGGAGGCCTCAGAGCACAACAATTAACGGTGACAGCGTCACCAGCCTTGTTTATTCCAAGGCCATAGGTATGGATCTTTGTACTAAGACACAGTTTACATTCCGAATGAAGGATGGAAAGAAAGAGCTTGTATTCTACAACGCAGGAGAAGGATCAAATGCGGGCTTCGTTAATATCGGTCTCTTTACAAATAAGAATCCATCCCCAGGCTTGGATAAGTATTCCTTTGTGCTCTCATTTGTAGAAGGAGGAGATGAAGAATGAAAAAGATAACAATAGTCCTTGCATTAATGATGGTAGTCTTTACCCTCTCTGCCGCCTTCGTTCCTTTCTCCTATAATAGGACGTCCAAGACCTTCTCTTCCCCGACACTACTTTTGGAAGAGAACGAGAGCACTCCATTTGGTTTCCTCCTGGATTTCTCTTCTGATATCTCAGGCCTCTCTTTCCTTGCTTATCCTTTATCTGTTACAGAAAAGGCCGCAAAGAATATGGCATATGCCCTTGAAGCAAAAGATGCAGAGTGGTGGAGGAGTAATCCAGAAGTAATCTCTGTGTTCTCATCCTTTGATGCTTCTTTCCCGACTCCAACTTTTGAAGAGGACAGAGAGAATTTGGAACTATGGAAAATAAGAAACTATCTTACATCCACATTCCTCTCATCTTCTTATGGAGAGGAGAGAAGAGCATATGTAGTTTCTTCTCTCTCTGGTGACAGTGAGGCGTTCCTTGAGAATGAGAAGATAGGAGGAGACACAGATTTCTTCCTCTCACTCTTCGGAGAGAGCATTTCTGATGGCTTTGGCTGGGGCTGGAATGTTAACCTAGGTTTTGATGGCTCTGATAGGCTCTTTGGTGGAGGAAAGAGCATATTCAGCGTAGACGCAAGAGGTGAGATAGGATATGCATTTGCCGTTTCAGATAAGGTGAACTTCGGGATCAGCTGTATACCTTCCTTGAGAATGGAGACATATATTCTTCCTTCTTCTTATACTCTCTCAAGACTCCAAGGCAGTGTACTCTCTCTCTTTACAGAGGACTTTAGGTTTGGAGTGGGAATCGAAGTCAACGCTGGTGTTTCCTACAGAGTAAACGAAGAGCTTTCATTTACTCTGGACGGAAGGAATCTTCCTTCCCTCTATAGCTATTGGGGAATCTCACTTGGTGACATGGCATCCTTTAACTTGAACTTCAATAGGCTTAAAGATACTTGGATCGAGCTACCAGACGGAGTACTAGGTGCCCATTGGAGAAGAGGCGGACATAGAGTAGACGTAGTGATGGATAGCATAGTTTCACAGTTATTGTGGATGAAAGAAGTCGAAGACTATGACTTTGATTTCATGCTCTGTCCAAAGGTTCAGTACTCTTATTTCTTCTCTCCTGATAAGTCTCTCACAGCATACCTGGAGAATAGTCTCATTGCCTTCGGAGTAGATTACAATGGTTTCTCATTCTCTCTTTCCTATGGTATTGATGACAACAACATAGGAGTGAAGGCAGGATATCGATTCTAGGTGAACTACCGCCACCCTAAAGGGTGCCAGCTTCCAG
>JALFYG010000288.1 GCA_022784805.1 Spirochaetales bacterium | reverse complement strand
TCTTCTCCATGGACGTTCCCCATGGCGTTGATGTATAGGTATCCGCCATTCATCAAGAATGCATCGTCAGCGCTGATTCCGTTACCTTCAGCACCTTCGCCCATGTTGATTTTTAGTGTTCCACCTTCAATCTCCACAGTACCATCCACCTTGAGACCATGTTTCTTCTCTCCATTGACTGTTATTTCTCCGTCTCCGAAGAAGACCACATCGCCATCACTGGTGAGAACACCCTTCTTCTTATTGCTTGATGTATCAGAAATGACAGAAGATCCTTCACTCTTTATGTATGTAGTATTCTCTCCCTTGAGAATAAGAGCAGGAGTATTGGTTCCTGAAATAGAAGCATAAGCCAATGTGACCATCACATCGCTTTCTTCGCTCTCGATTGTTATTCCGCCTTCCCAAGAACCAGAAAGAATGATGTTGTACTTTTCACTGGATGTATTTGTGATCTTGATATCAGTACCGTCTACGTCAACTACGAGACTTGTGTACATCATGGTTGTTCCCACAAGGCCATCATTTCCTAAGAGAATAGGATAGTTCTGGTACTCTTCTTCATTGATCTTAAAATTAGATTCTCCGATGTATGTGTCATAATCCAAGGAAGAGTAGAAAGAGACATCGTCTGTAAGGGAAAGATAACCACCTGCCCCCATGTTCCTGTCAGCGACAGCAGTCATTTCCTTCATGCCATTCTGTCTCATCATACCATTCTGTGGCATCATACCACCCTCTGGAGGAACCATGCCTTCAGGTGCTGTCATGCCCTCCGGTGGGACCATGCCATTAGGAGGAGTCATTCCAAATCCCTCTGGTGGAACAGTCTGAGACACTTCCACATTATCTACTACAATTTCTTCGCCGCTCTCCACTGCTTTCGAAGCACATCCTATCAACCCCAACAGTAGAAGAGACAATACAACAAATAAACCAATCTTTCTCTGCATATTGTTTTCCTCTTGGAACTTTTTTTATTCTTAGTTTCAAAAAATGCAAGCGCCATAAAAAAGAAAACATTTCTGCAACACAAATCTTTTTAATCGCGTAAATAAAAAGACACAAAATATACAAAAAATGACGGTTCTAAGAACCGCCATCAAATTGTTCTCTTTTCTCTCAGATACAGTCTTCAGTGACGATTACAGTCACATTGTCATGGAGGGAAAGAAGGGTTGCTGGACACTTGGTGTCGATTGTATTGGATAGCATTTTCTGTACTGCTTCCTTCTTATCTTTTCCAGAAGCAAGGACAATGATTCTTCTTGCCTTCAAAATTGTTCCCATACCCATGGTAAGAGAAAAACGAGGAACGTCATCAATGGAATCAAAGAATCTGCTGTTTGCTTCTATTGTGCTCTCTGTAAGAGATGTCTTATGAGTACATGGATACAAGAAATCACCCGGCTCATTGAAGCCGATGCGACCGTTCCTGCCAATACCCAAGACCTGAAGATCGATTCCACCTAAGTCTTCGATGAGCTTCTCATAGTCGCTGCACTCTTTCTCTGGATTCTCGGCAAGACCATTAAGAACATGAGTCCTCTCTTTATCAACATCGATATCGTTGAAAAGATTCTGATTCATGAAATAGCGATATGACTGATTATTCTCCGGAGAGAGAGGATAGTATTCATCAAGATTGACTGTGGTCACATCCTTAAAACTGATCTCTCCCTCTTTATTTCTTCTTACTAGTTCCCTATACATTCCAACAGGAGTACTTCCTGTTGCCAATCCTAATACTGCATCACTTTTAAGTGTAAGAAGGGCTGAAATGATGTCGGCCCCCTTCCGGCTCATTGACTCATAGTCCTTCACAACTATCAGTTTCATTAGAAATTTCTCCTTTTTCATAGTATCCAAGCAGAATAAAAAACTGTCCACCTCGTTTCTGAACTAACTGAAAATTATAGTGAGAATAGTTGGGTGATCCAATCTATTGACAGCTCTATCCAGTTATATGAACGGGAGAATACACTTCTGGTCCTTGGTAATTCTTCCGTACATAAAGATAGCCCATGGTCTCCCTTAGGAAAGACATGAAGCTCAAAAGGAATATTGTGTCGCCTGAGGGCAGAAGCATACATAAGGGAGTTTTCCACAGGAACTATAGTGTCCTCCGCCGTATGCCACAAGAAGGTGGGAGGAGTAGAGTCATTCACTCTATTCTCCATTGATAACTCTCTCCACACTTCACTGTTTTCATCTTCATTTCCTGTAAGGGCGCATATAGAGAATTTATGTGTAAACTCTCCTGTTGTAATTACAGGGTAACAAAGAATGGCTGCGTCTGGCCTATAGATTCTGTCTCCCTCACCATACTCTGACCATAGATTTGATAGTGTCGCAGCCAGATGTCCTCCTGCAGAGAAGCCAAGAACTATAATTTTCTCAGGGTCACTCTGGAAAGAGATGGCATTTTTCCTGATGAATGCTATAGCAGCCATAGCATCCAACAGAGGCTGAGGATGATGAATCGGGTAGACAGAGTAATCGAGGACAGCTGCATTGAAACCTGCCCTATTGTACTCGATTGCTATCCTCTCCCCTTCCCAGTTCTCTGCTTTATTGACATATCCCCCGCCGGGGATGATCATGACCATAGGTCTCAAAGGTGCATTCTCCACCTTATCCAAGAGGTAAATAGTGACAGATGGAACAAAGCCCTGAATGGCTTCATCCCTTAATAAATGTTTCTCTATTTTCATCTCTCTGATTCTACACTAGCTCTACTCTCTTCTCCAGTGAAATCAAAGACAACCGATAGTTGAGGGAATAATCAACTCCAGCGTTACCCACTCCAACTGATGATACATTACAAAATCTAAAAAGAAGGTGTAGATTTTTAGTGTGGAGAATGAAAAAGATGGCTGAAACATTTGGCGAAAGATTTCAAAGACTAAGAAAAGAAAGAGGATTGACCCAAGATAGAATAGCAGAGGCTGTAAACGTATCAAGCCAAGCCGTATCAAAGTGGGAGAATGACATCAACATGCCAGATATCACACTACTCTTAAAGCTTGCCGAGATACTTGGTGTGACCACAGACGAGCTCTTGGGAAAAGAGAACCACGAAGTGATGATCGTCAAAGATCCTGAGAAAAAGAAGGACCTAATGAAGATGATGTTCCGTGTCAAAGTAAACACCACAGATGGAGACAGAGTGAACGTCCAGCTTCCTATGGCCCTGATCAAAGTTGCAATAGATTCAGGCTTATCTATGCCTAACGTCTCAGGAAAGGTAGATTTATCACAATTTGATTGGAAGCAGATACTGGACCTTGTGGAGCAGGGAGTAATCGGAGAAATTGTCAAAGTCGACACTGCGGAGGGAGACCAAGTCTCAATTATAATCGAATGAAGATTATGGTAAATGCAAAGGGAGACGATGGAGAGAAAGACATTCACTTCTCAATCCATCTCCCCCTTTCCATCATAAAGATGAACTTTATCTGGAACCAAATAGCAGACAAGACTTCAAAGGACTGTATTCCTGCCAATATCCCAGGAAAAGAGATATATAAAGTCCTCAAAAAATGGGTGAAAGAAAACGGTCACTTAACTATCGTCGATGTTGATACAAAAGACGCAAAAGTCAAGATCGTTATATGATCCTCTTTATTTCTCTCTTTGAAATAGACTAGAGAAAAGCTGGAACAGTGCCATCAGAGCTTCGCCCCAAAGTATGCCCCCGACGATGTCTGTAACCCAATGGACACCAGAAAAGAGCCTGAAGAGCACTGTTCCTACCATTAGGATAGAGAGAACAAAAGTAAAGATACCCTTTACCCAACTCTTATTTATCTTTCCACACTCAGAAATCGCTGTCCCGAATACAACAACAGATAGGAGTGTGTGGGAGGAAGGGAAACTAGGCTCCAGAGCCAAATCTCCCGGGACAATCAAAGGCCTCAGGTTAATGACAAGCACTTTGTCAAAGAAGATATAGAGGGCAATAGTGAAGACATAAGTGAGAGCCAAGGCATATAGATCACTATCTACTTTCTTAAAACTTCTGCCTTTTATTAATTGGAATAATCCTATAAGAGCAAAGAGCGCTATCACGGCAAAAGCCAAGTACCCAAGTATCTCTGATACTTTATAGAATATCTCATTAAAGGCAAATCTCTCAGCAAATGGTATATTTACGGAAGAAAAGCCCACAACAGAACCAGTTGAAGCCACATAGCCCAAGTCAACTGTCTTGACTAGAAGTGTAAAGACTAGAGCGATAATCGTTACCGTTATAAATAAAATCATACTCTTTTTTTTCATGTCATCCCCCAATTATTCAATGGTTTCAAGAAGAAAGCTGACAGGTCTTATACCATCATTGCAACTGATCACAACTGAATGTGGATTCTTCATCCAATTATCAAAGAAACTTCCTCCTCCGGAAGAAAGAGCAAAAACATATGGCTGTAGATTACTCCAGGCACTTTGGCAAAACCCTTCCGGAATCAAAGCACTCTTACTTATCCACTCAGCACCTTCCTCAACAATGCAATAGCCTATCTCTTTTTCATATTTATCTGAAAGATCCTTGAAGAATGACTTCTTTATGGCTTTTATTTTTATGTTTTTCATAGGTTTAATGTTATATCAAAGAAAGGGAAAAGTGAATCAAATAAGATGACAGTGACAAAAACTTACATTTCTTCCAAAACTATGATATTAAGACCATTTTTGGAAGAAAACTAAGCAATAAAATCTTACCTCTATTTAAACAAATCATCCGCCGTGATTACCGACTGTATCTCCTGTGAATATGAGTTAGACACAACTCCATAGGTAGTAATAAGAGTAGAATGAATGGCATACTTGGTCCCTGTCTTCTTTATAAAATCAGATATTTTCCTCTTCTGGTCTCTATCAAATTGTGCATCAACCAAGTATTCACTTTCAGAGTATTTCATTTCACAAACGTTAATTACCTGATCTTTTCTAACAATCACCAAATCTATTTGAGAACCCATCAATCCTTTCTCATCATCTCTCCTACACTGCCATGAGTTTATCTCTGTATATACTCCCGATATTCCGAGTGAAGCTTTAATTTGAGGAATATGTTCCAGACATACTCTTTCAAAGGCTACACCACTCCAGGAACGGACTCTTGGCGTATTACTTAATTCTTTCCAATAACCTTCGTTATACACGTTGTTTTTTATAAATTGATAATAAAATAGAGTATAATTATCGACAAGCTGATACAACATTCCGTTACTTTTATATCCGAAGGGCACATATTTTCTAATAAAACCACAATATTCCAATTCAGTAAGTTTTTTTGTTAAATCCCCTGAGCTTAGAATACCACTTAATCTGCATATTTCATCTCTACTTATTCCTTTATTTACACTACTTAACACCTCGATTATTTTTAAATATTGATCCGGTTTATTAAAAAGAGCGCTATAAAGATTTACAAACTCATTGCTTAAAATAGCTCCCTCTTTAAAGAATAATTCATTAATATTTTGAGAAAGACTTTTACCTTTTTTTAATAAACTCCAATAGTAAGGGATTCCTCCCATAATCATATAACACTGCAAAATCTGATGTCGATTAAACACTATTTTTCTGCTTAAGAGATATTCTTCACATTCATGAAGTGTGAATTGCTTTAAATAAACCTGTCCTGTGAGTCTGTTATGCAACCCTCCTTTTGAGTTGACAACATTATCTATCATCCAGTATGTCGCAGATGCGCAAATTATCAAAATCACATCTTTTTCTGGTCTTGCAGTAACCCATCCATTCCAAAAGCTTTCAAGAGCAGAAATAAGTCCGCTGTCTTTTGTATCCATCCATGATAATTCGTCAATAAATACAAGTTTCTTTTTTTGAGCAGATTGCTTTATCACTTCCTTCAAAGCATTGAACGCTTCGTTCCAAGAATGAAAGCTTACATCTCCTTTATATCCTGCATCTTTTAAAGATTCTCCAAATTTATCGAGTTGTGTTTTTTTTCTTAGTCCCGGTTCTATGTCATTATTACTTAAACCAGTATGTTGAAAAGTAAATCTATGATTAAAAGTTTCTCTTACAAGATATGTTTTCCCCACGCGTCTTCTTCCAAACACTGCGACAAACTGAGATTCCTCTTCTTCCAATAATGACAGTAGATACTCTTTTTCTTCTTTTCTTCCAATCATACCACATTCCTTCCAAAATATATTATTTTTATTCAGTTTTGGAAATTTTATTTCATTATAACACCAGTGGTTTTTAGATACAATATTTCCTAAATCAAGTTATAAAACATATTCTTGGATTATATATTGTTTGATACTATCTACTTAGGTTGTAGTTACATAACCCCGATCAATACCGTGTACAGTGTAACTTTACTAATAGTATAAATCCATTTCTGCATCCGGGAGGTAAAAACCGCTCTTTTTATTCAAAATGACCTGTTTTTTAGCCTAAATCCTAAAAAATAGAAAAACTGTTTTTACCATCAGTGAGGTGTTTTTAGAAATACTTACATAAAAATCAGAGATTTTCCAATATCATTAAGTTACCATAGTTCATTAAGGTACTCTTCAACGTTTATATATTCGATTTCCCCTATTTTCTTGGTTTCTCCACGGTAAATCACACTCTTACGAATAATCTCTCCAAAACGGAATGCAGTATATTTGCATTTTTGCTCATCCACCAGATGCCTATACTGTTGTGGGACAGCTTCAACACTATGTTTAATTTCATATAGTTCAGATGTGACATTTTCCGGATCACAAACAACCATATCAAATTCACCTACAGCAAATTTGAGTTTAAAAACTTCCTTCTTAGGCTGAGCTTTCTTAGTTTCCAATAGAACGATTTCTTCCATCATTCTACCTTTTATCTCGTCTAGAATCCTGTCGATTATCCGTTTCCTTTCTATTGCGGATATATTTTGAAAATTTTCATCTTTTAAGAGCTGACGAATAAAAGCCTCTGCTTGGGAATATCTTAATCCAGGCTGAGAAATAACCGTTTGATATTTCTTTTCATTGCTTACAGGAATTGTTTCCACTTTTATATCTACTGTTAAATCAAGCAGATCTAAATATTCCTTTATTTCAATGTAATGTATGTCTCGTATTTTCACTGTTTGTTCATTCCTATTAAGGATTTCAAGAGCATTTTTTAACTCCTGCGTGAACAGCTTTTTATCTATATGATCCAATATATCATTTGGTTGATTTCTGTCTCTTCGAAGATTTTGTGCTGATATCCCTAAATCATGAGATACAAAGTCTCTCTCTAATACATCTATTGTAAACCGATGATTAATATCCTCGACAATCCTATTAATGGCACTAGTCAACTCTCCCTTTTCATAAAGTTCCTGTAGATGTCTAAAATGCCCTTCATTCTGATAGAATTTAAGTGAGTGTTGAATGTTCTTTGAGATGGCACTGTCTATATATTCATCAGTACTTTCCTTTGAAGAAAAAGTTGAATATGAATTATAGTGAACACCACCGAGACTCATAGTTCCACCATAACGGATATATTCATCAATTCCTTTTATTCCAAGAACGCCTTCAAACTCTCCATAAGGAATAAAAGTAGTATGTAATAACTCGCATCGATCATATAGTTGATCATCAGCAGAAAACAAGAATCCCAAGGAATCGGTTCCTGATAACA
>JALFYG010000261.1 GCA_022784805.1 Spirochaetales bacterium | reverse complement strand
TTCATTGAGTCTTTCAATGCATCCATCGAGAATGCAAGGAAAGGTACTGGCGAGAACATAATCTTTGTAGAGTCATTCCTACTGGAAGGAGGAATAAACTACCTTCAGTTTATGTTCAGGGGAACGTATGAAGGGAAAGAGCCTGTTGTCGTAATAACAGTTAGACTTGTGACGGAAGTCGTTGAAAAAGAAAAGGAAGAGAAGGAAAGACTTCAGGAAGCCCTTGAGAAAGCTGAGGCAGCTGCAAAGGCAAAGAGCACTTTCCTTGCAAATATGTCCCATGACCTGAGAACCCCAATGAATGCAATAATCGGATACACGAACCTGGCTCTTTCCAATCTCTCCGACACTAAAAAGGAAGAGAAGTATCTTGAGCGTATTACAGACTCTTCAAAGCAGCTTCTGGCTCTCCTTAATGATGTCCTGGATATGACACTGATAGAGGGAGGAAAGATTAATCTGGAGGAGACAACTTGTTGTCTCAGAGACGTCTTTGCCTCCATTGAGAGCCTTACAGAGACTTCTGTTGCAGCCAAGGGGCAGATGCTTCATATAAGCGTTGAAAATCTGGTTCATGAAAATGTCTTTGTGGATAAGGTTAGGCTTAATCAGATTCTTTTGAACTGTGTCACCAACGCCATCAAGTATACTCCGGAAGGGGGAGATGTTTGGCTTAGCCTTTATGAAAAGGGTGTCCAGGAGGACGGCAGATGTATCTTTGTCTTCAAGATCAAAGACAACGGAATCGGAATATCGAAAGAATTCCTTACTCGAATTTGGGAACCCTTTGAAAGGGAGAGAAACACGACTGTCTCCAAGATTCAGGGAACGGGTTTGGGTATGTCCATCACAAAGAACCTTGTGTCATTGATGAAAGGAAAGATTGTTGCTGATAGCGTAGAGGGAAAGGGCAGTGAGTTCACCGTCACCCTCCCATTGAGGGTAGATGTCTCCAAGGAAGGAAGAGTCGGTTCATATGATGGAAGAAAAGCTTTGGTTGTGGGAAACACAAAGACAGTCCAAAGTCTTCCTCCTATTTTAAAGAGATTAGGACTTAAGGTTTCTGTGGCATTGAGTTATGAGGAGGCCCTTCTTGCTTCCGATGGTGTGGATATCTTGGTTCTTGATATGACCATACCAAGAAGCTTGGGAATGGAAACAATAAAAGAACTACGTAAGAGAATCGGGGAAAAAGCTCTTTTTATCGTCACCACATATAAGCTGAAGGAAGATGAAGACTTGAAAGCCTATGGAGTGGATGCTTATGCTCCTAAGCCTGTGTTCTTCTCGGATCTTCAGAGAATACTTTCTCTTTGTCCTCTTCCTGACCACTCACTATTTGTAACAAGATGTGAAATGGATTTAAGGGGAAAGAATGTACTTCTTGTCGAAGATAACGACCTTAATAGAGAGATAGCCCAGACGATTTTGGAAGATATAGGAATGAATGTCGAGTGTGCCGTTGATGGAAAAGATGCCGTAGATAAGGTCTCGGAGTCTGAGGCGGGTAGATTTGACATCATTCTTATGGATATCCAGATGCCTGTAATGGACGGCTATGAAGCGACAAGAAGAATCAGGAGAATGGATGATAAAAAGAAAGCAAACATCCCTATTCTATCTATGACCGCCAATGCTTTCCCAGAGGATAAAATAAAGGCTCTGGACGCAGGCATGAATGGCCACGTTGCAAAGCCTTTTGAAATCACAGTATTGGTTTCAGAGATGATAGAAGCTATCCTTTCTGGCGAGAATTGATCACTCGACAGCTGTGAATAGCATTGATACATCTCCTCCACATATCATGTTCAAGTCGCCCTTTGATGATAAGTTGTAGTGGATGAGTTTTGTTTTTTCTCCCTTTTCAAGCATTCTTCTTGCCTCATCTATAGTCTCTTTCTCCACTCTTCCTCCACCAACGGTTCCGAATACTTTTCCGCTTTCTGAGATAAAGATCTCAGAACCCACAGCTCGCGGAGCGGAACCCCTCTTTTCTACGATTCGAGCGCTTATTCCTCTCGCGTTTTTCAACCTTTCAAGGAAAAGGGGATCCAGAGTGACGCTATATTTGTTGTCTCTGAATACGCTGATTATTTCAGAAAGTATTGAAATTGCAATCTCTTCTGGTGTCACGGCTCCTATTGAGAGTCCGATTGGAGCATGAACACTCTTCAGCGTTTCAGGGGAAACACCTTCTTTCTCCAATAGAGAGAAGGTGGTGGCCACCTTTCCCTTGCTTCCTATCATACCCAGGTATGTGTAGTTGCTCTTCAAGCACCACTCAAGACAAGCCCTGTCATAGGTGTGTCCATGGGTTACGATGATGTAATAGGGTCTGAAGAAAGTAGATTCTTTTGAAAGGAATGACTCATAAGGCTCAAGGATCAACTCCTCGTTATGTGTAAATCTCTCCCTGTTTAGGACTTCTTCTCTTTCATCAATGACTGTCACTTTCATCTGCAGTACTGCGGCAATCTCAGCAATGGCCTTCGATACGTGTCCGGCACCAAATATGACAAGGTGAGGTTCCGGTTTGATAGTCTCGACTAAATCAGGGGTATCCCAATTACCTTCACCTTCTTTATATTTCAGCTCTCCATTCTGATAGAGTGCAACAGAGGAGGAAGAGTAGATAGTTCTTCGTTCAACATCTCCCTTCTGAAGAAGTGAATATAGAGTAGAGTAAAAGTCATTATGCATTTTCCATTATCTCCCTTAAAATGTTCAGCGTATAGATTATCTCATCTTTGGTGGTAAAAGGGCCTGGAGAGAAGCGTAGGGTGCCACGAGGGAATGTCCCGAGGGTCCTATGAGATGAAGGGGAGCAATGGAGTCCCACCCTTGTCTCAATTCCTCCTCTTTCCAAGAGAAGTGCAGAAACCTCCGCTTCATCGATTCCCTCAGTTTCTATGGAGACTACATTAGTTCTCCTTTCGTCTATTCCTGCACCAAAGAGGTGGATTCCCTTTATTTTGGATAACCCTTCCATCAGCTCTCTCGTTCGTTCTTCTTCCGTCTCTTTTAAAGAGGAGTAGTTTTCTTCAATAAAAGAAAGAGAGTGCTCCAGCCCGACTATTCCCGGCATATTCTCTGTTCCAGGATTAAGCCTATCTGGAAGAAGGGAAGGAACTTCTTCGCTGTCGCTCCTGCTTCCAGTTCCTCCTGATGTGAGGGGGGAGATAGCAAGAGCCAACTCTTTTCTTATTATCATGCCCCCGATTCCCTGTGGACCCAGAAGGGCTTTGTGCCCGGTGAAGGCCACAGCAGAAGCATTGAGAGCCTCCATGTCGATTTTTACATATGGAGAAGCTTGGGCTGCGTCAATGAAGAACAACAGATTGTGTTTCTTTGCTATTTCTGCAGGTATCTCCAAGTTTTGTACAGCTCCTGACACGTTCCCTGCGGCATTAATGATTATTGCTCTTGTTTCTGGCCTTATAAGAGAGGGGAGAGTAGAGTAGTCATTGAAGCCATGGGAACTAGAGGGGATAACGGAGTGCTTTATTCCCATCTGATTTATTGGTCTCATTACAGCGTTGTGTTCGCTTCCTGAGACTATGACATGGTCGCCTGTCTTCAATAATCCCTTGATGAGCCAGTTTAAGGCTTCTGTCACATTTCGTGTAAAGGCGATGCACTCCGGATAGGGATAGTTAAAAAGGGAGGAGAGCTTCTCCCTTAATGAAAAAGAGACATCGAAGGCCTTATAGGAAAGGGAACTTTCCGTTCTATTTGGGTTGATGACACCACTCTCTATATATTCCATCATCACTCTTCCCAAGCCTGGGGCTTTAGGGAATGATGTGGCTCCATTATCTAAATAAATACGTTTCACACAATAAATATATCACTTTCCATTGGATAAAGGGAAATAAAATGGAAATTTGTTGCGATATGTTTCATTTTCTCATTGTGTTTTGTAAAATAGTATGGCTAAAATACTGTACTGGAGGCGATATGAAAGTATCAAAAGAAAAGATTGGATTAGCCATAGCTGGAGGAATCGTAGGACTCTCTGCGGTTATTTTGACTATATTCGGCAATCCAAAGAACATGGGATTCTGTATTGCATGTTTCGTAAGAGACATGGCTGGAGCTGTTAAAATGCACTCTGCTTCTGTCGTTCAGTATATGAGACCTGAGATTATAGGAATAATATTCGGTTCATTCCTTATTTCTCTTTTTAAAGGCGAATTCAAACCACGTGGTGGATCTAGCCCATTTACCAGATTCATTCTTGGTTTCTTTGTAATGATCGGTGCCCTTACATTCCTTGGCTGTCCATTGAGAATGGTTTTGAGACTTGCTGGCGGAGACCTTAACGCTCTTGTTGCTCTCTTTGGTTTTGCTGCAGGTATCGGAATTGGATGTATCTTTATTTCCAAGGGCTTCTCCCTTGGCAGGGCATACAAGCAGAATACTCTCGAAGGCGTAGCCCTCCCAGCTGTAAACGTTGTATTCCTGGTGGCTCTCATTGCATTCCCATCAATCCTTGCATTCAGCGAATCAGGACCAGGAAGCATGCATGCTCCTATTCTCCTGTCACTTTTGATCGGAGTTCTCGTTGGAGCCATTGCTCAGAGAACAAGACTCTGTATGGCTGGTGGAATAAGAGACGTATATCTTTTGAAGGATTGGACACTTCTTTTGGGAAGCGTAATGATCTTTGTTGTTGCTCTTATTGGTAACTTGATCACAGGTTCCTTTAAGATTGGCTTCACAGGTCAGCCTGTTGCTCAGACTAACCAAGTTTGGAACTTCTTGGGAATGTTGTTGGTAGGACTTGCTTCTGTTCTTCTTGGCGGATGCCCTCTCAGACAGCTCATTAT
>JALFYG010000104.1 GCA_022784805.1 Spirochaetales bacterium | reverse complement strand
AGGAAAACGGTATTAAGAAAAATCATCCTTTGATTCTCCAAAAGTGGTGTTAGACTCATAATAACGGAGGATCAAATGGACAAAAAATATTATTCATATCCTAAAGAGAGACTTAATGAGGGAAGAATCCCTGTAAAGTGTCTTGGTGATAGTGGTGAAGTTTTTTCAGAGATTGCACACATAATGGTGGATGCAATTGAAGAAAACAATAAAAAAGGAAAGAAGACAGTATTCATCTGTCCTGTAGGACCTGTTGGACAATATCCAGTATTTGTAAGACTTGTCAAGGAAAGAAACCTTTCCCTTAAGAATTGTTGGTTCTTCAATATGGACGAGTATCTTACTGATGACAAAGAGTATATAGATGCTTCTTCTCCTCTTTCATTCCGTGGTTTTATGGAGAGAGAAGTCTATTCTCAGATTCCAGAAGAGCTTAATGTTCCTGAAAGCCAGAGATTCTTCCCAGATCCAAAGAATCCAGATTCTGTGGGTAAGAAGATTGAAGAACTCGGTGGCGTAGATATCTGCTTCGGTGGTATCGGAATTAATGGACACCTTGCTTTCAATGAAGCAGAGGAAGTGTCAGCAGAAGAGTTTGCTACTCGTGATACCAGAGTTCTTGCCATCTCCAGAGAGACTAGGTGTGCAAATGCCATCGGAGACCTTAATGGCGCCATCGATGCTATGCCAGTTTATGCTGTCACAATCGGAATCAAAGAGATCATCGCATCCAGAAAGGTAGTCTTGGGAGTATTCAGACCATGGCATAGAGCCGTTGTCAGACAAGCTATCTTCGATGAGCCAAGTGGTCACTTCCCTGTAACTCTCTTGCAGAACCATCCTGATGCATTGATTCTTGCAAACAATATCGCTTCAGAGAGGGCATTTTAATGACGATCTGCGGAAAAATCCCCTTTAATTCCAGACTTGTTCCAGTGGAAATTGAAACAGAAGGGGAAGTGATAAAAAGTATCAGGGAAATTGAAGATGACAATTTCCCTGTCATCCTTCCTGGTTTCATCGATATCCATACCCATGGCGGCGGAGGAATGGATGTGAACCATATAGAGAACATGGAAGATGTAGAGAAACTCTCTCTCTTCTATGCTTCCCATGGTGTTACATCCTTCCAGCTTTCTCTTGTAACAGATACGGAAGAGAGTATGACCAAGTGCCTGGAGGTCTTGGGAGACGCAAAGGAAAGAACTCTTGGAGGAGCACAGCTTGTGGGTATTCATCTTGAGGGACCATTTCTCTCCGATGAATACAAAGGCTCAATGCCTTCTGAACTTATAGTGGATCCGGATCCGGAGCTCTTTGACAGGTATTACGCCGCTTCCCGTGGCCATATCTCTTATATAACTCTTGCTCCTGAGCGTGATGGCGCCATGGAATTTGTTTCAATGCTGAGAAGAAAAGGTGTTGTCGTTTCAATGGGCCACTCCAGTGCTGAGTATGAAACAGCCATGGAAGCCATCAAAAACGGCGTTACATCAGCAACACATCTCTTTAATGCCATGAAGCTTTTCCATATGCATCGCCCTGCAATATCAGGAGCAGCCCTTGAAAGCGACTCAGTCTATACAGAGATAATCTCCGATGGATTCCATCTCCACCCGGGAACAGTTCGTCTTGTCTTGAAGACAAAGGGTCTGGACAGGGTTGTGGCCATCACGGATTCAATTATGGCTGCAGGCCTTCCTGACGGAGAGTATAAGCTTGGAGTAAATGATGTTGTGGTGAAAGATGGAGACGCAAAGCTTAGAAACGGCGTCAGGGCTGGCTCAACTCTCACTCTCGATAAGGCTTTGAGAAACTTGATTAAGTTCACAGGTCTTGGACCTGAGACCTTATGGCGTATCCTATCTAAAAACCAATCAGAGCTGATGGGACTCTCAGACAGAGGTTCCTTAGTTGTTGGAAAGAGAGCCGATATGGTGGTTCTTTCTGAGAATATGGATGTTTTGAAGACAATTGTGGGTGGAAAAACAGTGTATGAAAAGGAGGATAAATGAAGTACCTTTTTGGAGATATTCATGATCACTGCGGCATTTCATATGGCTATGGAAGCCTTGAGAACGCATTGGTCAACGCAAAAAGCCATTTGGATTTTGTCGCCGTAACGGGACATGCTTTTTGGCCAGATATCCCACCTGTAACACCGGACACAGAGTTCTTGGTGGCTTTTCACAAGAAGGGTTTTGCAAAGCTTAGAGGAAACTATGAGGGTAATAAGGCTATCTTTGAAAAGTATAACAAAGAGGGAGAGTTCACTACTTTCATCGGTTATGAGATGCATTCCCACCACTTTGGAGACCATCATATTGTCTCAGGAGACCCGACTATTCCTCTCCTGACAGATGCCAAGACTCCAAGAGAGTTCTTTGAGGCTACAAAAGAGTACAAGGATACTGTGATCATTCCTCATCACATTGCTTATGCTCCTGAATATAGAGGCATAAATTGGGATGAGTATGACGATACACTCTTTCCTGTAGTCGAGGTCATAAGTAAGCATGGTTGCTCCATGAGCGACGATCATCCTTTCCCTTATTATCACAACATGGGTGGAAGAGACAGCAGAAACTGTGTCTATAGAGGCCTGGAGAAAGGTAAGAAGTTTGGCTTTGTTGGATCCACGGACCACCACGCTGGTTATCCAGGATCCTATGGTGACGGATGCCTATGTGTTCTCTCTGAAAGCAATGATAGAAAGAGCATCATAGACGCCATCAAGAAACGTCATACCTATGCTCTCAGCGGAGATAAGATCAAAGCATGTTTTGATGTTGATGGTCATATCCTTGGTGACAAAGTCCAAGACTTCTCCTCCAAGCACACCATTCATTACAACATGGAACTCTCTTATCTTTTGGACAAGGCTGTCATCTACAGGGATTTGGAGCCTATTGCCGTAATAAACGGCGAAAACTTCAGAAAAGTCAATGAGAAAGGAAAGTACAAAGTCAGGTTAGAGTTTGGCTGGGGCGGAAAGAAAGACCTTCTCACCTGGGACTTTGATGTTAGCCTTGAGAGTGGTAAGTTCACTTCCCTCGAGAAGTGCTTCAGAGGAAAGAGTGTCCTTGCTCCACAGGAAGGAGTTGAGGTTCCAGATGACTGCAACGTCATCGACAACAGAGCTTCTATTGTAGATGAAAGCCATCTGGAAGGCAGAGTGCAGACTGCGAAGAACATCAACCCTACAACACCTTCAACATCAATGGTGGTGATGGAAATTGATGGCTCTTTGGATACTCTTCTGACCATCACTGTCAACGATAGAGTTGTGAAAGTAAAGATCAGAGATCTAATCGGTAATTCCATGAATTACCCGGTTGGAATAACAAATTCTCCTGCATTTAAAATACACCAGGCAATCGGGGAATCAATGTACAAAATAGAAGGGGAGTTGGAGGACTCAAAGGAAGGAAACACTTTCTATCACATGGAAATATTCCAGAAGAATGGAAGCGTAGCATTCCTTAGCCCTGTCTATTTCGGATAAAGGTTTCATCTTTTTCTGATAGGCTTAATAAAATTCAACCTATCTTTTTGGAAAAGGTGATTTAGACTCAGATTAACAATTAGGAGGCAATAAATGGCTGCAAAGCTGAAGGGAGGCAAATCTAACGAAAAACTCATAAACTGGATTTGGCTCGGCATTTCTCTACTTTGTGCTCTGGCTCTTTGGACACTATTGTCTGTGTTGCCAGCTACAGCACGTTCATTCCCTAACATCGTCGTCGTTTTCAAGCAGATTGGTGTTATGATTCAGAGAGGAGTCCTTTGGAAGGATATCTCATCTTCCCTTATTTCTGTCAGTGCTGGATATGCTCTTGGATTTGTCATCGCACTTCCTCTGGCCATCCTTATGGCATGGTATAATCCTGTAAGAAGAATTATCCAGCCTTGGATCCAGTTCATCAGAAACATACCACCTCTTGCTTACGTTCCACTCATTGTCATCGCAGCAGGAGTCGGAAGAAAGCCACAGATCATCGTCATTACAATCGCTACCTGTCTCATTATGTGTATCACAATGTATCAGGGAATCGTAAACATCGATGAAACATTGATCAAAGCTGCAAGAGTCTTGGGTGCAAAAGACAAGGATATCTTCCTTCGCGTCTTGGCTCCAGCATCTCTCCCATTCATCCTCACAGCTGTTCGTCTCGGTGCTTCTTGTGCTCTCACAACACTCATCGCAGCCGAATCAACAGGTGCATTCGCAGGTTTGGGAATGAGAATCAGATCTCTTAACAATAACTTCGAAACAGCTCCGATGCTCCTCTATATCATCATCATCGGTATCATCGGTATCACAGTTGAGAAGCTCATACAATTACTTGAAAGGAAGTTGACAGGATGGCAGGAGAAGAGAGAAATATAAAAGTTCACATTGAGAACGTTAAGAAGACATATCAGGGAAGAACTGGTGAGGTAGTAGCTCTCAACGGTGTAAACCTGGACATTATGGACAATGAGTTCATAACTGTCGTCGGTCCATCTGGATGTGGAAAGTCCACAATCCTGAACATTATGGCTGGTCTCTTGGAGCCAACAAGCGGAAGAATCATCTGTAATGGAAAGGAAGTCCATGGAACAGGACCAGATAGAGGCGTCGTATTCCAGCAGTATGCTCTCTTCCCATGGCTCACAGTAAAGAAGAATGTCCTCTTCCCACTTCAGATGAAGGGAATCAAGGGACCAGAGGCAGAAGAGATTGCAATGAAGTACATCAAGATGGTTGATCTTGAGAAGTTCTGC
>JALFYG010000252.1 GCA_022784805.1 Spirochaetales bacterium | reverse complement strand
CGAATTCTACACTCCCTCCACAATTGGGACACTTAAATTCCTCTACCACGCTTTACTCCAGTTTTTGTCCACACTCAGGGCAGAATTTAGGATTCTCTCCCTCCTTGGCACTCCATCCACAGGAAGGGCACTTCTTTATCTCTGGCCTCTTCTTTCCGCATTCAGAACAGAACTTACCAGTGTTTACTGCCCCGCAGGAGCAAGTCCAAGTTGTTGTCGTCTTCTTCGGAGAGCCACACTCTGTGCAGAACTTACCCTTGTTTTTTGCTCCACAGGAACAAGTCCAACTATCATCAGAGACAGTCTCCTTGATCTTCTTCTCCTCTGCCATTCTGAAAAGAGCGGAAGTATCTGTAGATCCAGCAGAGGCTGCCATATTCATTCCCATAAAGCCAGCATATGCTCCGTTTTTGTTATCTGCAGCCCTCTTCATGGACTCTGCCTGTGCAGCGACAAAGTGTCCTGCAGCACGGGAAGGATCAGAATAAACGACAGAAATCTGGGCATTCTTGATAATCTCTTGGTCTTCTTCAGGAATAGTGAGGGTTGCAATGGCGACTGTAGCCACTTCCAAGCCTCTCTTTTCACCCCACTTCTCAGAGAGAACTGTGTTAAGTGCTTCTTCCAGCTCTGTTGTATGGGAAACTATCTCATTGGGTCTCATACCCAACTGAGAGAGGCGGCCGAATGCAGGCTGAAGGGCTGAGATAAACTCGCTCTTAAGCTGAGAATCCAGGCTAGAGCGATAGAATGTACCTGAAAGATTACCTGCGATACACTTATAGAACTTCATAGGGTCTGAGATTCTATAGGAGTAGACACCAGCGCACCTTACAGACAAGTCTACATCCAAGTCGACTCTCTTATCTACAAGTCTGAAAGGAACAGGATTTGCTGTTCCGAACTTGTTGTCGAGAATCTCCTTGGTGTTGAAGTAATAGACCCTCTGGTCTCTTGCTTCATCAGCTCCATACCCTATTCTTCTTCCCATGGTCTTGAAAGAATCCAGGAGGCCATTTCCAAAGCCACCATAGAAGACGCTTGGCTCCGAGGAGGAGTCGTAGGTATATTCACCAGGTTCGGCTGAGAACTCAACAATCTTTCCACTGTCCACGATCATCATACACTGGCCGTCTGCGACTACGATGCCTGAGCCATTTGATATGACGTTGTCTGAACCCTTTGTGTTTACGCTTCTTTTTGAACTATGTTTCTCACCTTTTTTAACCAATTCATCACTAGAGAGGGAGTCACAAGTAAAGTATTCTTTCCATTGATCTGCGAACACTCCACTTACACTTTTAAATGCAGCTTTAATTAATCCCATATATCCTCCATATTTCAATCGAAATAATTATACACTAAAGTACAGTATTTTTAGACAAAAGTTTTGATTCCTATTATGATTGCCTTATGACTAAACTAAGAATACTTGGAACAGGTAACGCTCAGGCTGTTGAGTGTTACAACACTTGTCTTACAATTGAGAACGAGAATGGGATTCTGCTTGTTGATGCAGGTGGCGGAAACGGCATATTCAAGATATTGGAAAATGAGAATATCGAGTTGTCCAGCATTCACCATATATTTGTCACCCATGCCCATACTGACCATATCTTTGGTGTTCTATGGCTTATTAGAAGAATCGGAGAGACAATGAACAAGGGAAAGATGGATGGAACTCTCACCATCTATACCCATAAAGAGTTGGCTGAATTCCTTATCTATGTTTCAAAGACTATTCTCACAAAGAAAGTATCATCCCTCATTGGAGAGAGAATCTTATTCTCTGTCCACGAAGACGGAGACGAGAGGACAATAATCGGAAACAAGTTCACTGTCTTCGACATCGGCTCCACAAAGATGAAGCAGTTCGGCTTCAGGATGGAATATGAGAACGGAAAGGTTCTGGTAGATCCAGGTGACGAACCATTGTTGGAGCAGAACTACGATAAGGCAAGAAACGCTGATTGGATGACTCATGAAGCCTTCTGCACCTATGAAGACAGGGAGAGATTTAAGCCTTATGAGAAGCACCATAGCACAGCTTTGGATGCTGCTAAGCTTGCAGAAAGCTTAGGGGTGAAGAATCTGATTCTATACCATACAGAAGACAAGACTCTCACCACAAGAAAGGAGCGTTACACAAAAGAAGCAAAGGAATACTTTACTGGAAACGTATATGTTCCTGATGACAGAGAGTCATTTATTCTATGATTAAAGAAGTCAAATCAGAAAACATAAAAGAAGCTGCAGAAGTCTATAGTGTCTCTTGGATAGAGAGTCATAGAGAGATCTGCAGTAATTCTTTTTTAATGATTCATAGCCCGGAAGTAATGGAAGAAAAGATAAGGGCAGCCATAAAAGAAGGATGGAAATTCTATCTTTATCTCAGTCCAGAGCCTCTTGGGGTCATATCTATAAGAGAAAATGAGATATCGACGCTATATGTCCACCCAGAAATGGAGAGAAAGGGAATAGGCTCAGAGCTTCTATCTTTTGCTGAAAGAATTATTTCTTCGTCTCCCTTTCTTTGGTGCCGTAAAGATAACAGAAAAGCCATCTCTTTCTATGAAAAAAGAGGGTACGTAATAACAGAAGAAAAAGTGATAAACAAAAAGATGACTGAAGTAAAGCTTTTGAAGTCTTAGCCCTCAGTTGAAGCCAGAAAATCGTCAACTATTCTTCTATAGCGCTGGTTATCGACCATGAAGGAGAGTCCGTGGCCGGCACGAGGGAATGTCTCATACCTTACTTTCTCTTTATTGGCCTCATAGATTTCCTTACTCATATAATCAGGGACAAATCTATCGTCTAAGCCGTGGATAAGGAGAATAGGAATATCTGTCTTTTCAACGGCTTCTGCTGCACTCTGGCACTTGAGACTAAACCTACCCCAAATCAAAGCAGATAGCTTCACCACAGGCATCAACAGTGTCGGACTGAGTTTAACGTCCCTCATTACCTTGGCGATAATGTCCGTTGGGGAAGAGTATGGGCAGTCTGCAATGATTCCTTTCACTGTGTTCTTATCAAGGATAGCGGAAGACATAAGAACAGTAGCCGCTCCCATGGAGATGCCAAAGAGATATATTCCATTCTCCTTTCCCTTTCTTTCCTCTACATATCTCACCCAATCGGAAACATCATATTTCTCTTTGATGCCGAAGGTGATGGCCTTGCCTTCACTCATTCCATGGGTTCTTTCATCAATTATGAGAACATTCCATCCCTTCTCAAACAACAGGGCGCTTCCTCCACAGAAATCCCTGTAGGCGCTACCTCTATAGCCATGGCAAAGAATGGCTGTAGGCTTATCCTTTTCCCCTTCATACCATCTTCCCTTCAAAAGAAGAGCGTCATGGGAGATTATAGACACCTTCTCATAGGGTCTTTCCATTAATGCAGTGACAAGTGTGACTGTCTCATCCTTGAACTCTTGGTACTGAGGATTATCTGAAACCTCTCTTGGGTCGCCCTCTTTCTTATAACCAAAAATCAATCTGAAGACAAAGAAGGTTGAAATGAGAACGATAACAACAAGAATCAACAAAATAATTAAAACCCACACCATCAAAACGCCCCGAGAACAAGTTTAACTTCTATTCCAGTTTCCTTATTGTAATTAAGTCCCGCCCCAATTTCCACTTGAAATCTCGACATTTGTCCAAGAATAGGAGAAAGGGTTGTTGTAAGACCAAGGCCATATGTAGACGATAATCCCTCTCTATAGATCCAATCAAAAGTATTCTCTGAATAGAGATCCAAGTGTATCAGATACAACGATAGGAATCTGACGCTCTTCTGGATTTCATAGGTCAAGAGATGGAAAGTCGATGTGAGCTTTGTGTTTTTCAATCCTACTTTTGCTTCCAAACTAAATGGAACTGCGTAGTCCAAGGAGGAAAGAGGATCATAATGAAATATTCCAGGGAATGTAAGGGATAGAGTGAGAGCCGGAGTGAGATTCAATAACTCCCCCTTCACTCCCCAGCCAAGAGTATGGTAGCGTCCCATTCCATGTTTTCTTTGGTTCTCATAGGAAAGTGAAAAATAATTAAGGAATCTTCCGTCTCCATTTTTACTTACCCATCCCATGATGTCTTTGACTTTCACCACCTCTCCGCTATGGGAAAGCGGGAATGAGAAAGCTAACCCTACATCGCTTTCCCAATTGAAGAATGAAGCGTTTCCATCTCCAGAGAAAGAGAATGAAAGGGATGAGATAGTCATAGATGCCCCGAAAAACAAGGAGTCTGTTTTAGGAACATATCCTGCGCTTGCCCATAGATAAACATTCTCTGTTGCGTCTTCCGTGTACCAGGAAAAGCCTACTGATTCAGAGGGTTTATAGAAGGTAGATGTGGTCAAAGAAATCGGCATCAACGCACCCTTATTCATGGTGGAGGTATATTCATAATGGGAAGAGAGGGCGTTGATATCAAAGGAAGAATACTCATCTTCAGCCACCATATATGGCACCAAGGTACACTCCCCTTTTTCCACTACTTCGAGGCTATCATATTCATACTCAGATATAGCACTATGGTCGAAGAACTCAGAGACAAAGTATATTCTCTCTCCATCCCTTACCGGGTACTTTATTCCTCCATAGAACTCTTTCTCAGATAGTAAGATAGCCATTTTCTCTATGTCTATTTCTCCATACCTGCCGAGGCTTCCTTCCTCACCCTTCTCTATATAGGAGAATGAGAGAAGGTTTGAGGAAGAAGAGAGGGAATGGAAATAAAGTGATATAGGAGTATCAAGGAGGTATAGATTCCTGTCGTTACTGAAGTAAGCTATCTTCTCTTCCCCCTTTCTGGAGAGGAGGAAGAATACTCCCTCTGATGTGGGTGTAAACTCACGAAGGGTCACATCACGCCCAAGAGTGATCATCTCCTCCACTTCATCGTTTTCATTGATGACCGAGAGATAAGATATTCTATCTATAGTCGAGGCAAAAAGAAGGGAGCATGAGGAGAGGAATGTGCCGTCATAGTATCCATCGTATTTCTTTATCCTCTTACCGCTTCCACTATAGATGGAGACATTACTTATCTCTTCAGAGACATATGGAAGAAGGAACTCTCCCTGATCATTGATGCTCATGTCAGGGGAATTGGAGTAGAAGGAGAACATCTTCTCTTCCTTATCATTTACCTTTATTAGAGCTTCATTGGAGGATGAAAGAGCATAAAGCTCCCCGTTATTTACACATAGATCTGTGTAGACTCTGCTTTCTTCTGTAATGACGTAGGGGTAAGAGTAAGAAGAAGGAACCTTTATTTCATCAAAGAAGCGCTCCCAATCATTCCATAGTTTGTTTGAAAAGGTCGAGGAGTATCCATTTTGAGGGAATGAAAGGAGATTCTTGGCGTTCTTGACATAGAAGGCTGCCACATCTCTTTCCCCATATCTCTTTTCCATCCATTTGGTAAATGCTCCGCCATAGACATACCACATATTACCATAGGGCATTATGTCTCTTCCTCCGGAAGCATCCATGTATGATATGTCTCTCCCTTCTATTTTTGCCTGTATAAGAGGGGTATAGAAGAAAGGATCATTAAGTCTTCCTCCCCCGTCTCGGGATTCTGTGTATACAGATATACCCTCCTGCATAAAGAGAAGCATATGAAGGTCCACCGTGACATTGGCCCAATCACCAAAGATTGAAACAAGGGTCTTTCCTATTCCATCTTTAAAAGAGAATGTGAAGGCATGAGTCAACTCATGGAGGAATGTCATGTAGAGGGTGTTTTCCGTGTTATCCAAGGTTGAGGAGACGGGAGCGTCATAGATTACGATTCTGTTATAAGGGAAGGATGTGAAGTAAGCATTGTAGTCCTTCTCTTCTGGCTCAATGTAAATAGGCATATAGAGCTTGGGATCCTCTCCAAACAAAGAAACCAGCTCATCATAGGCTTTCTCAGCAAAGCTATAGACTTCTGTGGCGGCATTCTCAGTCCTTTCATCATAGATGATCTTGAAGTGTTTGGTATCCACGACTCTTGTCTCCACAGCCCAAAGGGAGAGGACACAAAGGGTTGTAATAATAAGGACTAAGAATCTTTTTATATGCTTACTCATTCTTTGATTATCCTTCTATCGAGAAAAAAGTACACCCATAGCTTTGATTTTCTTTTCCATAGTAGTATCTTTTGACAATGATATTTGATTCACATTTCCATATTACATCTATGGCGGCACGGGGATTGGACACTACTCTCCCCTCTTCTTTCTTTGGCCTTGAGTGTGGCACAGAGCCAGACGATGCAAAGGAAAGAATAAAACTCGTTGGGCCTCGACGAGACGTAATGATGAGTATGGGTGCCGGCCCATGGATGCTGGAGAAGGAAGAGAGCATCGACGTCATCATCAACAATTTGATGGCAGAAATAGATGAGTATGGAGCCGATGCCATCGGAGAGTGCGGCTTCGACAGGCATTGGAACTATGGAACCATAGAGAAACAAAGAGAACTATTTCTCAGGGAGATAGAACTCTCAAAAGAATTGGACCTGGCTCTTATAGTCCACTCAAGGGATGCGGACGAAGACTTATTGTCTCTTCTCTCCCACTTCGGGGAGAGAACCATCATGCACTCATTCTCCTCAGGAGTAGAGACCGCAAGAAAACTTTTGGATAAAGGCGCTTATCTTTCTTTTTCCGGTAATGTCACATACAAGGCAAACTCACACATAAAAGAGAGCGCCATCTATTGCCCCTTGGATAGGATTCTATTTGAAACAGACGCGCCTTACCTCTCTCCTGTTCCCATGAGAGGAAGACCAAATATGCCTCAATACACAGAGTATACTTTGGAGTTTCTCTCATCTATCAAAGGCGTGGACAAGGAAGAACTGGAAGAGAGGGTAAAAGAGAACTTTATCTCAGTTCTCAAGCACAGTGAGAGTGTAGTCAAAAGAGATATCATCGCCATTTAATGCAGAAGAGATGATATCGTTCCAATCAGGAGTAATTGCTATTACGCGCTCAACGCTTACTGCAGCTGCGGCGGATACCGGGTCCATTATTACTTTGGAAACGGTGTCAGCCCA
>JALFYG010000235.1 GCA_022784805.1 Spirochaetales bacterium | reverse complement strand
TGGGCAAGCTCTTCAGCACTCTTCCTGGCTTTCTCCTTCTTCTTGGTCCAGCTGGAGGAACCCATGTTATCTAGCTTAGGAGGCTTTCCATCATTACCTATATACTTCTGGACAAGATTCGCCTGTTCAATTGGGACATATAATACATCTCCCTCTCCATAGCGAATCTTAATATAATCTCTCTCGCTCTTGCTGCCTTTTACCCTGTCTATCTTCTCAAACTGTCCGATACCGTAGTTTACGTGTACTACATAGTCACCTGGCTTGAGAGATACAAAGGAATCGAGAGGAGAAGAGACTGTTTCAACCACAGCCTTTCTTCGGGATTTCTTCTTTCCAAAGATTTCGTTGTCCAAGACAACTGCATACTTAATCTCTGGTATCTGGAATCCCATAGATAAGTCTGATACTGTGTACTCTACATCGAAGTCCCTTAAGACATTCTCCAATCTCTCTTTCTGGATATTTGATGGAGCAACAATATTGACGTGCCATCCCTCATTCTCCATTACCCTTAGTTCATCTTTGAAGAAAGTAACATTGCCAAAATATGAGTGGGATGGCTCAATGGAGAAATGATGATGGTCTGGAGCCATGATCTCATAAATCAAGAAGCCTTTTGTAAGAGATGATACAAATTCTTTCCATCTAAAGAGATATTTCTCAGGAATAGTAACGTCTGGATCTATCTTATAGGCTTCATTAAATCTACCCTTGGCTTCCTTCTCCATGGCTTTCCAGCTGGTGTCTACCTTCTCGCATCCGAGGATCATGAAATAATCATCAGGGCGAAGGAAGGATGACATGGACTCCATCTTTATTTTGGTGGAGTTTTCTTCAAGCATCAAAGGAATGGATACACTTCTGACACTCTTATCAGCTGTCTGGGAGATAGGGTCGAAGTAAGAGATTCTGTCTATGATATCCCAATCGATATAGAGTCGGATTGGCTTATCGAAAGAGAATGGATAGATATCCATTACTTCTCCCCTGAGGCTATAGCTTCCACACTCAATACATTGAGGTGTCCTGAAGTATCCATTTTCAGCCAAGGTCTTTGAGAGGGCATCGGGATCTATCTCATTACCACACTTAAGGGAGAGAGTCATATCAGAGATAGACTCTCTTGAGAGAAGAGGTGAAACAAAAGCTCTGAGAGAAGTAACCACAATGGCTTTCTTCTTCTCATTCATCTCCTCTTGTGCTCTTCTTCTCTCCTCCTCTTGGCGGGAAGATGTGTACTCTGAGTAGAGCTGCTTACCATCTGTGGGGAGATAGATTACATCTGTGTCATTCACAAAAGAAAGGTCCTCAAATAGGCCCTTTGCATAGTCTTCTGTGGGGGTAATGGCAAAAACACGTCCCCCCCTTTTGTCTGCTACAGCCTTTACTAAAGCTGAAAGGGGGAAGAAATCTATTGTGTCGGCACTGATAAGACTATTCTGATTCTTCAGATATGCCTTATATGCCGTACTGTTTTTGATGTAGTCATTGACAATTCTTACGTATGACATTTAGACACCGAAGAAAAATATATCAGAAAACGAGATGTGTATTCAACAACGCTATTCTCTCTTCCATAAAGATTAGCCTCTTTATAAAATACAAACATGGTCCTGAATAAAGAAAAATTAGATAGAGTTGAAAAAGAGATATTGGAGTGTGGAAAGTGGGCCACTATCAAACAGTGTGACCTCCACGTGAAACAAAAGAGCGACCTCTCCCCTGTAACGGAAGTCGACATCACTATCAGTAACAGAATACTCAAGCTTCTTAAAGATCTATTCCCTGAGGGAGCAATAATCTCTGAAGAAGAATCAACAGAGAAAAAAGAAGATGCTCCATATACATTTGTCCTTGATCCTATTGATGGAACAGATGTCTTTAGCCAGGGTCTTCCTGCTTTCTGTATTGCCCTGGGAATTCTGGATGAAAACAAGGAACCAGTTGGCGCCATGATCTATGCCCCTCGCTTTGGAAACGCAACGGAAGACGGGCTCTTTCTCCGCTTGGATCCAGAAGGAACACTTCTTTTGAATGGAAAGGAATGGAAGACAAATGGAGACAAGAGAGATATCAAGCAAGTCGCCATGTCATCATCCAATGTTTGGCGTTTCGATTTCTCCCAATACAGAGGAAAAGCAAGAATCTTCGGCTCCACCATCCTTCATATCATTGCTCCTGTAGTCTTCTCAGGAATACAGGCATCTATTAACGAGCCATGCTTCATCTGGGACTATGCAGCAGCCCATGCAGTAATAAGGAGCCAAGGCATGGATCTCTTTAATCCGGACGGTTCAAAATATGTCTACACGCCCTCTTTCCTCAATAAAGAGAGAAGCGCCACATGTTGCTATGGGGGCTTAGAGGAGACAGTGGAGAAACTTAGGAAAATCTGCCCGTTGAAATGATAGTCGGAGTAAGGGAAGGAAAGAATCTTTCCCTTACTTTTTCTGTGAATTTATCTCTTACAGTTATTACCAAGTCTATTTCACTATTGGTTGCCTCATTGAGAAATGGGGCGAAACCCATTCCTTCAACTTCCATCATTCCTACTTCATCTAATAGAACAACGCCTTCTTTGTAAGAAAGAAGTGTCTCGTTGGCTTCTTCGAAGGCTTCTTGGTTTATATACCAGCCCTTCCAAGTAGAAGAAAAGAGAGGCTCACGAGTCAGGAGAAGTGCCTCTGCCCCGCTCTCTAGGTTTCTCAAGTAGTATTCCTCTCCCCTATGGATGGAAACAAAACCTTGTGTTGATGAAAAATGAGAGAGGACATAGGTAGTCTTCCCTTCTCCTCTCTCTCCTGTGATAATCTTAAAGCTCTTCATCTAGGAATGTCTGCAATACTCCATATGCTCTGATAGAGTCTTGGCGTTTGATGATAAATGTCAAAACATTTAACGTTGACACTATCTCATAGATATTGATGTTTTCCCAAGCAAGCTTTCTTGTTGCAAGATATGTAATACCCGGAGTCTCCAGGAAGTTGTCTTTGAAGACGATGGTAAGGGCAACCATATCTCTTTCCCTTGCAATGACTTTCTCTTTCTTTACTATCTCATCGATAAGGTTCTTGTACTTGTCACTGACGGTAACTACGATTTCATGCTCGCCTATGGAGACATTCAAGAAGTCACCATTCTCTGGATGAACAACATTATAGAGGGCCGGGAGACGGGAGATGAAACTATTGGAACGGGCGATGTTGACGTCATAGATACTTGTCTTCATGCTCAGTTCATAGTCAATCTTTCTCTCGCCTTTATTGACTTCTGTCTGCTTCTTCAATTCCTGGGCATACCTACGTATTGCCATGACAATGGATGCACTGGATACCTCGCCACCATAGAGCTGTTCAACTTTCGGCTTGATGAACTGAGCAAGATTTGAAAATGAGATAACTTCCTGAATTAGCATTTCAGAGATAAAGGGAGATCTGTTGATAACATCCTTGACGCAACTTGCTGCACTTCCTGCCATGTATAATATCCTCTTATAATGTTATTTTAATAACGTAATGTTACAAATTATGGGTATTTTATACAAGTACCAACATTGTGTTTTATTCAATATTCAATTTCTGTTGTTTTAACAAAAGAACTATAAAAAAAGAATCTCCAAAGTAAGGAAATTATAGATATAATGTTGGATATGAATTGTCCTAAATGCGGCTCGTCCCACGATAAAGTTCTTGAAAGTAGAAGTAACAAGGAAGGCACATCCATAAGAAGAAGGAGGATGTGTGCCGACTGTGGTTATCGTTTCACCAGCTATGAACACATTGAAAGAAAGCCAATAGTCGTCATCAAGAAAGACGGGAGACACCAGACCTTCGATATCGGCAAGGTAGAGAGAGGTATAAGGACATGTACAGAGAAGCTTCCAATAGGACAGACGGAAATCGAGAAGACTTTGAGAGCAATTGAAGACGAAGTCTATGAAAGAGCCCAGGAAAACAGAAACAGCATCACCAGCAGGGAGATAGGAGAAGCTACTCTTCGTCACCTCTACCCTCTCTCCCCTGTGGCTTATGTCAGGTTTGCCGCCGTCTACAGAGCCTTCGATACCCTGGACCAATTTATCAACGAAATTGAGACTCTCAACTCTTAACGTCTGACATCAAACCATTTACCTGTCTGAGACTGATTGATCTCATCATTGAGGTGCTCAGGCTTCAATATTTCGTTGGCGCAGTCAAGAGAGAAGTTATCTGTCATGCCTGCCACATAATCCATGATCATTCTCTTGTCACTTCCCTCTTTAGCCATATAAATAGGATACATTTCCTTCATATGGGAATAGAAACCTGCTGCAAGCATGTTTCTCTCCTCCAGGTATCCTTCTTCTTCCAAGCCAAAGGATGAGTATAGCTTTTCCAGGTAATCGAGGATAAGGTTCAGAAGTCTTGAGAAGTAATCTGTGTAGCCATTCATGATCTTTGATCTATAAATCTTCTCATAGTTGAAGTCACTGAATGCCTTCACTGCTTCAAAGACATAGTCTGAGAAACCTATGCCTTTCTCCTCGTCTGCCCCCTGAATCAAATCATTAACAAGAGCGGTAATAATCTGGCTATTTGTGGTGCCAAGCCTGTCCTTTACTATTTCAGGTAGGTCATCTCCGTCTACGATACCCAAGCGGGAAGCATCTTCAAAGTCTCTTCCAAGGTATGCAATTGTATCAGAGAACCTTACTACAACTCCTTCGTAGGTTGCTGGAATCAAACCGGCACGGGAGACAAGAGAATCCATATCCTTCTTTTCAAAGGTCGGGACTATTCTTTTATTCAGGCTCTCTCCATTGTGTGAGACAATTCCATCCCTTACTGCATATGTAAGATTAAGGCCCTTGCCATGATTGGAGAGAAAATCTACGGCTCTCAGGGAGTTTATTTCATGCTCAAATGGAGGAAGCCCTCTTTCAACGCTAAGCTTGCTGATTATCTTTTCCCCTGTATGGCCAAAGGGAGTATGGCCCAAGTCGTGGCCCATACCGATGGCCCAAGCCAGCTCAGTATCCAAACCCAAAGGCCTACAGATGGTTGAGGCAATGGATGCCACATGTAACACATGCTCGATTCTGGTGCAGATATGGTCATTGGAAGGAGCATAGAAGACTTGGGTCTTATGCTTTAAGCGTCTGAAAGGAGAAGAGTGGATGATAGCTGTGGTATCACGATAAAAAGCGCCTCTGATGTCTTCTTCCCTTACTCTTTCGCGCTCCATCATCTCTTTTTCTTCCATCTTATTTATCAGTAAAGCCATATTTGCTCACCTCCGGTTATTTCATTATAATATAAGAAGAGGTCCCGCGGTGATAAATTTCATTGTACCAACAACAGCTCTTCTACTGACATTTCTTGCATCCATTGCAACCCTCAGATACCTTTTGACTCGTCAGGGAATATATTGGGCGATACCTTTTTTGATTTCACTTATACTTTTCTATCAAAATCTCACTACTCTCTTGAAGGCTGCAGAAGCTGAGGGAGACTACATATTAAGCTTCACAACAATGTTGCCACTTGTATTGGCAATACTGTGGTATGCCCTGATAGAGGCATTCCATTTCGCTCTCAAGACAGAGCGTGAATACAATAAGTATGTGGACCAGTCAAGAAAGACTTATAACGAAGCAAGGTTTGTCTTGTTGACAGAGAGAAGAAGAACAAGAAAAGAGCAGATGGAGAATAAGACAAAGGCTACAAATAAGCCTATCAATCCCCGCGTTCCTGTCTATACCTTCCCAGATGATGAGAATTAAAGAGATTTGTGTTTAAAAGAATATAAAAATTGACCAGAATCTGATAAACTATTCCATCATGCAGGAACTACAGTTTAATCTTTTTTTTGTTGGAATAAAGCACTCAGGTAAGACTACCTTTGCGTCCCGCATCGCGTCTCGCCTCTCTGTGCCATGCCAAGACTCAGATGACATCATCCTTGAGACCCTTAACGGTGAAAGCGTAAGAGACTTCTACAGGAGAGAGGGAAAGGAATCATTTATGAAGAAAGAAGAGGAAGCAGCTTCCCTCTTTATTTCCTCCAACTCTTCTTCCCCTTTCGTTCTTTCCCTTGGTGGCGGAGCTTCTGACAACGCTCCTTTAATGTCTCTATTACATAAGAGCGGAAAGATCATCTACCTTAAGAGAGCTGAGGAAGACATGCTCAGTGTAATTCTAAAACATGGAGTTCCAGCATTCCTCGATAAAGATAATCCTGCCCTATCTTTCTCAAAGCTCTATGAGAGACGAAATGCAATCTACTCAAAAGAAGCAGATCTCGTCATTGATCTAGGTCCTTATGGAGATAAGAAAGAAACAGAAGAGATTATCTTCTCTGCTTTAATGGAGAACAACTATGTCAGGTAATACATTTGGTAAAATCTTCTCATTCACAACCTTCGGCGAATCCCATGGAGAAGCTTTGGGAGTAATAGTCGACGGAATGCCATCGATGGTTGACGTGGACATGGATCTTCTCACAAGGGACTTAAATAGAAGAAGACCTGGGCAGAGTTCCTTCTCCACACAGCGTAATGAGGGTGACAAGCCAGAAATCCTTTCAGGTGTTTTTGAAGGAAAGACAACAGGAACACCTATTGCAGTAATCGTAAGAAACACAGACCAAAGAAGTAGGGATTACTCCAACGTAGCCCACACATTTAGGCCTGGCCACGCTGACTATACTTTTAGTGAGAAATATGGAATAAGAGACTATCGCGGTGGCGGAAGATCCAGTGGAAGAGAAACAATCGCAAGAGTTATTGCCGGTGCTTTTGCCAAGATGGCTCTCAAGCACTATGGAATCACTGTGGATGCTGCTCTTGTGGGAGTCGGCGGCATAGAAGCCAAGTATGATAGTTGGAATCCTCCATTTCTCCCTCCTCTTTACGCTCCACAAGGAAAGTGGGAAGAAGAGATGAAAGAGTGCATCGAGAACGCGAGAATGAATGGAGACAGCGTTGGAAGCGTGGTGGAATGCAGAATTAACGGCGCACCTGTAGGCTTGGGAGAGCCAGCTTTCGACAAGCTGGATGCAGTCCTAGCCCATGCAATGTTCTCCTTGGGAGCTGTAAAAGGCTTCGAGATTGGTTCAGGTTTCTCTTCCGCTTCCTCCAAGGGATCCGTAAACAATGACAAAATAAGAATGGATGGAGATAAGCCAGTATTTGAAACAAACAATGCTGGAGGTATTCTTGGAGGAATATCCAACGGAGACCAGATTGTCTTCAAAACATACTTTAAGCCTACTCCTTCCATCTCTTCCACACAGGAAACTATCAACGATGAGAAGAAAGAGATAGAGCTTACTATTAAAGGTAGGCACGATCCATGTATCGGAGTAAGGGCCGTAGTTGTTGTGGAGGCAATGGCTTCTACTGTTATTCTTGATTTTCTCTTAAGACGAAGGTGCGACAGAATATGATTGATAAGCCTCTTATGGTCCAATCTGATAAGACAATGCTTCTTGATGTACACTCCCCTTCTTTCCAGGAGTGCAGAAACGATATCATTGCATTCGCTGATCTAGTCAAAAGCCCTGAGCATATTCATACTTATACTCTCTCTCCTTTGACTCTATGGAACGCTGTATCTTCAGGCCTCAGTAGCGATGAGATTATTAAGAGACTCAGAAAATGGTCTAGATATGAGATAGATGAGAGAGTCATATTCTTCATTGAAGATACAGCCTCCAGATATGGAGAGTTTATCTTGACGGAAGAGGATCAAGATAACCTAAGACTCAGCGTAAAGAGAGAGCGCTTCTTTCTTACCCTCTACTCTGAGCCTACTCTAAAGAAGTATTTGAAGAAGGGAGACGGCAACTATTTCCTTCTTTCCAAGCTCGATAGAGGAAGCTTGAAGGCAAAGCTTGTAAAGATGGGCTTTCCTGTAGACGACAGGATTCCTCTTAAAAAAGGCGAGAAGCTGGAACTTGACCTAAAGGATACCGTAGAGGTTAGAGACTATCAGAAAGACAGCGTGGATGCTTTCCTCTCCTCAGGTGGCTACGGCACCATAGTCCTTCCATGTGGATCCGGTAAGACTATCGTTGGAATAGAGACAGCAGTGAGACTTAAGACTAATACTCTTATCCTCTGCCCAAACGTCTCCAGCGTCCACCAGTGGATTCGAGAGCTCTTAGACAAGACTACACTTACTCCCGACAAAATCGGGGAGTACTCTGGAGAGACCAAGTCAATTAGACCTGTTACAGTCTGCACTTATCAAGTGCTGACATACAGGACAAAACAGGAGGGAGAAGAAGCTGAACCAGATTATCCTCACTTCTCTCTCTTATCAGACAACAACTGGGGCCTTGTAATCTATGACGAAGTCCATATGCTTCCGGCTCCTGTCTTTAGAATTACTGCAGAGCTTCAGTCTATCTATAGACTTGGACTAACAGCAACACTCATCAGGGAAGACGGAAGAGAGGATGAAGTATTCTCTCTTGTGGGCCCCAAGCGCTATGACACACCTTGGGCAGAGCTGACACAGAAAGGCTATATAGCAAAAGCTTACTGCCATGAAGTGAGAATTCCTCTCCCTCATACCTTGGAGCTTGAGTATGCCCTGGCCACAAAGAAAGAGAAGTACAGACTTGCCAGCCAGAATCCACTGAAGATCAAGGTTGCCGAGGAGATATTAAAGCGCCACGAAGGGGAATCTATTCTTATCATCGGACAATATCTGGACCAGCTCAAAGTATTCCAAGACCACTTTGGCTACCCGATAATTACTGGTACCACTTCAAATAAGAAAAGAGACGAGCTTTATGATAAGTTCCGAAGCGGCGAAGAGAAGGTCATGATCGTAAGTAAGATTGCAAACTTTGCCGTTGACCTACCGGATGCCTCTGTAGCCATTGAAATCTCAGGTAGCTTTGGAAGCAGACAGGAAGAAGCCCAGAGACTAGGAAGAATCTTGAGGCCTAAGGCAAGAGACAGCCACTTCTATACTATTGTCACTGAGTACAGCCAGGAGGAAGAGTTTGCATCAAATCGTCAGAAGTTCCTCTCTGAGCAGGGTTACTCATACTCGATAGTAAAGGAGGATGTGAGATGAAACTCTCCACTCTCTATTACTCTGGAGGAGAAGAAAAGTTCAAACTCTTTCTGAAGAGAAACGAGGACAGAATCCTTTCTCTCCTTCCAATGTCCTTCACACTTTCTCTTTCCTTATTTCATCTTAAAGGTGGAGAGCTTAAAGATAGAAAGCTCTATGAGGATTTGGGACTTATAAATGGACTATGTGTAACAGAGAGAGGAAGAAGAATATTATCTGCGTACCCGCTCTTTGGTAGCGGTAAAGAAAAGAGAGGAAACTATTCCTCGTCTTTCTTTCCATTCCTTTTCTCCCTTATAGCGTCCTCATCTATTTCAAGGCGCTATGACCGGACACTTTCTTCCCCAGCTTTCCTTTCTCTCTTTCCATGGAGGAAGGAAGAGGATCTAATTTCCTCAACCTCAACAACATTAAATGCTCTTATAAAGCTGGGAGTTGTAAGAGATAACTCATCTTATTTATCTCTCAATATGGAATCAGCATTAAAGTTCATGAAGATGGATGAGATATCGAGGCTCTCTTACATTCTCTCCTCTTCCTTTTCCAATAGTGACAGGGAGAAGACAAAGAACTTTATCACCCTTGCTTTCCTTATTAATGGAGTAAAGAAAGAAGAGATAGAAGATAAGCTAAAACTAATCGGTGAGATCACAAGAACTTCTGTCCCTCTTTCCCAGCTCCTTTCCTTCGGAATCTTAGTGGACAACACTGACTCATATACTTCTTCGTTAATCGAAGACACAAATAATGAGAAAGGTATCGTCTCCCCAGATATGACAATTTCATATAGAGGAAAGACTTCCATTCCTTTCTGGCGTTTTGCTACACCACTGAAGGCAGATAGCCTTAACCAGTGGTCAATAACAAAGAAAAGTATAAAGGCTGCCTTTGATGGAGGAATGAAGAAGGAAGAGATATTGTCTTACCTTACTTCTTTCTCATCCACTCCTCTTTCTGATGTCATCGAAGAAAGGCTCTCTTCCTGGAGCGAAGAGTACTCTAGGATAACCATTGAAAGAGCTATAGTCATGGAAACTGAAGAGAGGGTATCGAGAATAATTAAGATGCTTCCTCAGATGCAGGGATATATCATCTCAAACCCTTCCCCTAACCTCTTTGTCATGGATGGAGGTAAGGAAGAAGAATGGAGAGAGATTCTCGCCTCTTCCGGCTTTGATATGCTTCCTGTCACAAAAGGCCCTGAGTTTATGGCTCTGCCTTCCTCAGATTTCCTTCTTTCCCTTCCTTCATCCCCTACTCTTCCATTGGAGAGAGAAATTGAGTATGACGAAGAGGAATATAAAAAGATACTTAATAACTCAAAGACTATTCTTCAAAAGTGCTTTGTCTCATCCCATGCAGTATTTTCATCCAAGACAGAGATAAAGATGGAGTGGATAGATGGCCTTGAGTATAGGGAAAAAAGGGAGTGTGTTTTAAATGCACTCTCAGAGGAAGATAACCTAGTACTGATGTTTGTCGATGAGAACCCTATTATCGTGAAGCCAATTGCTCTTAAAGAAACTGAAGAGGGAGACGACCTCATAACAGATAAGGGTACTTACACCCTGGGTAAGATTTGGATGATCACAGAAGTGCCATCTTACATCAGAATGATATCTCAATATCCTTTGGATAGTGATAACCAGTAAAGGACTCGAACTGCAATTTTCCCTGCTCCATAAGCATATCCCAACCGAACTTCAATGTGCAGCCAGCATCTTGTGCTGCCAAGAGGAACTTGGTGTACTTTGGCTTATAGACGATATCATAAGCAATTTCCTTGCCAGAGAAATGGAAGTTCTCAGCTGGGTTCACATCCTCGTGAGGATGTAGGCCCATGCTTGTTGCCTGGACCACAAGGTCAACTTTTCCTTCATAG
>JALFYG010000234.1 GCA_022784805.1 Spirochaetales bacterium | reverse complement strand
CTGACAAAGACTATAGATGCCCAGTAAGCGAGGGCTATCAGCTCTATTCAGCCTTGGTGGAAATGGGAGTAGAGTCTAAGTTGATGCTCTTCCATAATGAGACTCATGAGCTTTCCAGAAGCGGCAAGCCTCTCAATAGAGTCAAGAGACTGAGAGAAATTACTCTTTGGATGGATAAACACCTAAAATAAAACATGGACATTTGGGCTCTCTGTTGAATCATTTAAGATAATTGTCGATAATAAGCATAACATTGAGCCCATAGCTCTATGTAAAGGAAGGAAAAATAATGAATAAAAAGTCTCCTGTCGTTACAATCGTCGCTATTGGTATCGGCGCTGCACTCTTCTTCGTGCTGGGAAGATTCGTTGCTATCCCAAGCCCAGTTCCAAACACAAACATCTCTATCCAGTATGGCCTTTTGGCTTTCATGGCTACACTCTTCGGACCTATCGCTGGTCTCTTGATTGCTTTCATCGGCCACGCACTCATCGACTTCTCCTATGGTTGGGGAATCTGGTGGAGCTGGGTAATCGCTAGTGGTGTTGCAGGTCTCGTAATGGGTCTTGGATGCAAAAAGATCGATATTGAGAAGAAGGGATTTGCAAAGAAAGACATCATCGTCTTCAACGTCACTCAGGTTGTCGCTCACCTTATCGCTTGGGGTGTTGTTGCTCCAGTCTTGGACATCCTCATCTACTCAGAACCAGCAAACAAGGTATTCTTGCAGGGTCTGGTCGGAGGACTTGCAAACATCGTTACAACAGCAATCGTCGGAACACTTCTCGCTGTCGCTTTTGCTGCTGCTAAGCCAAAGGCAGGAAGCCTCAAGAAGGAAAACTAAAGATTTCCTTAAGATTTCGGGGAATGGATTTTTTCATTCCCCTTTTTTTGTTAAGCTATTTGGAGAGGTAAACGTGAAAGAGAGCATCATCAGTTTCAAAGACTTTGGTTTCAAATATACAGCTCAAGCAGAGCCTACTCTGAAGGGAATCAACCTGGACATATATAAGGGAGAGAAGATCCTTATATGTGGTCCTTCAGGTTGTGGCAAGTCCACTCTCTTTAACTGCCTCAATGGCTTGATCCCTGCCTCCTACAGTGGAGATGCCACAGGAGAGCTGATAATAAACGGAAAGAGCTTTCGGGACCTGGATATCTTCACTCTTTCAAAGATCACTGGAACTGTCCTCCAGGATTCAGATGGCCAGTTTATCGGATTGACTGTGGGAGAAGACATTGCCTTTGCAATGGAAAACGACAACATTCCCCTTAAAGAAATGAAGGAGAGAGTTGTAGAAGCTGCAAAGAAAGTAGGCTTAGAAGCCTTCCTGAACCATGCTCCCCATGAGCTCAGCGGTGGCCAGAAGCAGAGAGTATCACTTGCCGGCGTAATGGTGGACAATGTCCAGATATTCCTCTTTGATGAGCCACTAGCAAACTTGGATCCAGCTGCAGGAAAGAAAACCATAGAGCTTATCGACCAAATACATAAGGATACAAACGCCACAATAATCATTGTTGAGCATAGAATCGAGGATGTACTCCATAGAAACGTAGACAGAGTCGTTCTTATGGGTGACGGCTCCATTTTGTTGGACACCACTCCTGATAAGCTTCTCTCTTCTGATTCCCTTATCAAAAATGGTATCAGAGAGCCACTTTATGTAACCGCCCTTAAATATGCCGGTGTCGAAATAAAAGAAGAGATGCACCCTGGTATGATGGATACTCTCATTCTCTCAGAGGAAGACAAAAAGAAGATCAGGGAGTGGATGGAGAGTATTCCGGACAAAGACATCGATGACAACAGGCCAATTCTTTTGGAGACAAAAAACCTCTCTTTTAGTTATCCAAACGGAAAAAAGGCCTTGAAGAACATTAACTTCTCCATCAAAAAAGGCGAGATGATGAGTATCGTGGGCCGTAATGGAGCGGGAAAGAGTACATTCTGCAAGGTAATCTGCGGTTTTGAAAAAGAGAGCGGTGGCTACATTTACCTTAATGGCGACGATATTTCCAATCTTTCCATCAAGGAAAGGGCTGAAAAGATTGCATATGTAATGCAGAACCCAAACCAGATGATCACTAAGCCTATGATCAGGGACGAGGTTGCATTGGGTCTTGTATTGGACGGAAGGTACAGCGAAGAGGAGATAAACGAGAGAGTCGATGGAGCTTTGAAAGTATGCGGTCTCTACCCCTTCAGGTCCTGGCCAGTCAGCGCCCTATCTTTTGGGCAGAAAAAGAGGGTAACCATCGCAAGTATCCTTGTCATGAAGCCACCTGTAATCATTCTTGATGAGCCTACAGCAGGACAGGACTTCAGACACTATACCGCCATCATGGAATTCTTGAAGAGTCTCAATGAACTGGGTATAACCATCATTCTCATCACCCATGACATGCACTTGATGATCGAGTACTCTGAAAGAGCTGTTGTCTTTACAGACGGAGAAAAGATAGCAGACAGCAGAGGTGAACAGATTCTCACGGATGATACTCTCCTTGAGAAAGCCAGCCTTAAGAGGACAAGCCTCTCCAGTTTGGCCAATTTGGTGGGCGTTGATGAGACTATGTTTATCAGGAAGTTTATCAAGTACGACAGGGAGGCAAGAAAATGAGCGGTGTTTTCAACTATATACATAGAAAATCTCCCATCCATGATTTGACAGGAGCTTCAAAGCTTATTGTTTTGATCCTTTGGTCCCTTGCCGCCATGACAACCTTCGACACAAGGCTCCTTATTGCACTTCCTGTTATTTCTCTGATCCTCTTCATTATCTCAGGAATAAAGTACAAGGACGTAGCCTTTGTCATTAACTTCACCTTTGTCTTTATGATCCTAAATAATCTCCTGATATTCCTTTTTTCTCCCGAGCATGGAGTTTCCATATATGGAACAAGGCATGTAATCTGGAATGGAATCGGAAGATGGGTTGTGACCAAGGAACAGCTTTTTTATCAGTTGAATGTTGTCTTAAAGTATATCGCCACCATTCCAATTGTTATTCTCTTTGTCTCTACAACTGACCCAAGTGAATTTGCTTCATCTTTAAACAAGGTTGGAGTCAGCTATAAAATTGCATACTCCGTATCTTTGGCACTTAGATATATTCCAGATATCCAGAGAGAGTATCATGAGATATCTGTTGCACAGCAGGCAAGAGGCTTGGAGTTAAACAAAGAAAAAGAAGGCCTATTCAAGAGACTGAAGTGTGCAGCAACACTTCTCTTTCCTTTGATAGTCTCTTCAATGGATAGAATCGAGACCATCGCCAATGCCATGGAATTGAGGGGCTTTGGAAAGAATAAGAAACGCACTTGGTACTCTTCTCGCCCATTCAAGGCGGGAGACTGGATCGCCATCATCTCATCTATTTCGGTGATGATCATCTCCCTATCCTTAAATGCTGTTAATGGTGGAAGGTACTATAATCCTTTCATTTAAGCTCATACTTTCTTGAAAGAGATACGCCACCCTTCCCCTGTCTTTACACCATAGAGATCTGCAAAAGAGCCCTGGTTTACTGCAATAGATATGTCAAGAAGACTGTTGACATATATAAGGCTGTCACCCTTCTCAACCTGGGTGAAGTTCTTGCAGAAAGGAAGAACAGCTCCATATACAGTCCTATCCCTATACTCTATGTCTACTCTTATTCTGTCTCCATACTGGAAGCCTGCATCAGAGAAGAGGGTGTCGGAGATATTTGTCCAAATGGAGCCGTAGCGGGTATCGAGGATATCGATGGAGCCAGTAATCTTTCCATTCTCCACTGTAGGGTCATTCATCTCCAACATCACAACATTGTTATCTAGCCTCGGTCCCACTTCATCAAAGGAGATGATTCCAGAAGCAAGCCTTGCACCAGTATAGGCATAAACATCACGGCCATAGAATGTATAGGACTTTTGACTGTCTTTAAGACGGTTTGTTGTTTCACTTATTCTTCTTCTCTCAACGATTCCGATTCCCTTTGAAACATGGGAGAGGGTGCCGTTATCAGGAGTGACGATAATGTGCCCGGAGGAAAGAAGAACAGCCACGCTCTCTCTTTCGCTTCCGACACCTGGGTCGACGACACAGACAAAGACAGTTCCTGGGGCCCAATACTCTACAGTCTGAATAAGCCTGTAGCTAGCCTCCCAGATATTGAACTGAGGAATCTCATGAGTCAGATCTTCGAGCTTCAGAGTTCTATCTACCTGATCAGCCACCCCATGCATTGCGCTTACAGCGCCGTCTGCGATTCCAAAGTCGGAAAGAAAGACCACTGTTTTTCTTTCTTTCCATGGAGCCTTCGCCTTCAGCTCTGCTATCTCATCCACTGTCATTTTCTTCCTCCGATAGATCCGATGGCCTTTGCTATCTTTTGTCTATTCTTCTCATCGTCTCCAGCTGATCCAAAGTCATCTGCATCCTTGAAGAGGAAAGCGTCCTCCACGTCAAAGCCCAGATTCTCTAGAACCCAAGTTGTATGCTTCAAGGCATCATCAAATCCTCTGCTCTTTACATACTGGAACATAATGAGGATAGCTTTCTTACCGCTCTTCTTAGGCTTCTGGTCTCCAGGATTACCTTTGATCATTGGGTAACATCTATCTGTAAAGACCTTCATGGTAGAACACATATCCCTGAAGAATACAGGAGAGAGAAAGACAACGAAGTCACAGTCATCAAGAAGCTTCACAATCCATCTCATGTCATCGTCCTGAAGACACTCATCGTTTCTCCTGCACCAAGCGTCTCCCAAGCAAGGATGAATGTTCAGCTGAGTAAGGTTAACTCTCGCCACAACGGCATCAGGCCATCTGGAAAGAATCTCCTGATGAATAAAGGCAGAAGCATGGGCGGAGTTGCCATTCTCTCTGGCACTTGCATTTACTATCGCGACTTTCATAATTATCTCCTTATATCCGGCCTAAGAGCAGCTGCACCCTTGAGATAAACCATTACAGGCTTCTTCTCCATCTTTTTCTCAACTTCAATCATTACCCTCACTGTAAGGGGAAGCATGTTCTCCACATATGCTTCCTGAACACAAAATAGAGGGGTGAGGGTTGAGTATCCGCTCTTTCTTGCAGCAGCTGCAGCATTCCTGCTCGTAATGTCATTTGTCTGGGAAAAGAGAGTGAAGACCACATCGTCTTCAGTTATCTCATTCTCTTTATATATAGCGTCAAGCATTTCCTTGACGGCACTATCTACATCGGCGGGAGTATCACTATCAACAGTGATGGCGCCACGAATGGCCCATACTCTTCTCTCTTCAGCTTCCATAAGAAAAACCTCCTGTAATGAGAGTGTTTACAGCATCCAACAATATTGAAATCAGGAAGTATATTACTAACCTGATGATTGTCTTGACAATTGGACTGATGACAAGAACCTTCGAATAACAGGAACAAAGAATTGATCCTGAAATAACCCACAGTCCTTCAAGGAAGATAGTCCATCCCATGACCATCTGCAGTATTGTTATTACTGATACCAGTCTTTCCTGAACAGGAAAGTAGAGAAAAAGCACGAACAACAGGGCAAGGAACATGTATAGTGACATCAAATAAGTGTGCACTCTGGATGAAAACTCGATTATTCTCCGTAATTCCAACATGCCTCGATTTTATCACGAGAGCCTATGATAAACAACAAGGGGCAAAGACTCTAAGGCTTCATGTATGATTCCCATTCAACTTTTCTATTTGTTAAAACAAATGAATTTTTTTAGGGGAAGAAAACGCTACAAGAATCTCTGGATACAAATAAGAGCGAAGAAAATATTGAAAAAAAGGAGATGGAGTTCCTGCACCAAACCTCAAGTATTGTAAAGGAAACTCTAACCCAACGTATGGCTATAGTAGCGAACTTGACCATCAAATGCAAGAACAACTGTTTGCAGCGGAGGCCAACGACTCATTCCTGGATGAGAATGGACTCAGACTCTACGACAGTGTCGAACGCCATGTCTATCTCGGGATGGGGATTCTTCCCAAGGAGTCCCGGCTTTCCATCCGTTCGGATTCCCTTGGCGGAGACTTCCTTATCGATTTGACGATTCAAATTGCTCGGGACTTCGCCTTTCGGCTACTATGCCCTTGGCTGACTTCTCTGTATTCGTTGTTACTACGCAGTCATAAGTGGTGTTGCAACCTCGTGCGCTACAGAGACCTCTCAGGATAAGTCGAGGAACCTTCCTTTCCCAACTGACGGGTACTCGCCCCGGCTCCATCAATCCTTCTCCGTTTACCACGCTGGTTTACGCATTAGAGTTACGTCTGTCTTTTGGATTTCAGTGTCTTATGCCACCTTGTCCCTCTAATGCGCCTTGTACCAAACACCTTTCGGTCTCCTGTCCGTTAGGCCACGGATTCTGCTATTGCTTCTTCTCTCCCAGCCATTGCTGACTGAAACTTGCAAGTCGCTTTGGGGTTCGTGACAGATGCGCCCCTTGAGGACTTTCACCTCGGATTTGTGACATGCCTGTCATACCAAAAAATGACCTGCCGATAATGCAGGTCCGGAAGTTCAGTCGAACAGATCGGAGTGTGTTCCGGTTCGGTTCAGGAAGAGCATGAGCCCTCCGTTCTGTATGCGGTACACCAGCAACCAGTCCGGTTGGATGTGGCATTCACGGAAACCGGTTTAGTCGCCGGAAAGTGCGTGGTCGCGGTGTTTTTCCGGGAGCGGTTCCTGTCTTGCCAGAATATCTACAACGTCATAAAGAAGTTCGAGATTGTAACCTCGTTTTTTTGCAAGCTTCAGGTCCTTCTTGAAACGGTTGGAAAGAAGAACTTCAAGCATCTTCGAGCACCTCTTTTGCGGCGTCACGGATGGAAGCGTATCTCTTGTACTTTTCAGGATGAGCCTGCATTTCGTAGTACTCATTCATAGCCGCTATGGTTTCCGCATTCGGGTTCTCCCTTGTGATCGGAAACGGAAGCCCCTGGGTACGGAGCGTCTGTTTCAGAAACAGTGTCACGGCAGTCGAAAGGTCAAGGCCAAGGTCCGCCAAAAGCTCCATCGCCGACCTTTTGAGCTCGGGATCAAGACTGATGTTTGTACTTGATTTAGGCATGGTATCACCTCATTATAAACAGAATATAGCATGTTATGTGTCAGAAGTCAACATTTTATGCGTATAACAGGCACATGGTACAAAAAAAACGGAAGGTGAAGCGGAAGAATGAAAAAACTGAAACCCGCACCAAATGTCCCATCGGGTATGGGGTATTATCCCAGCGATTACACTCGGAGTTCTCATAGAGAAAAAAACAATCGCCACTGATCCGACCAAGGTATAGTGGCGATTTACTTCGTATTATAATCTTGGAGCGGATGACCGTCTGTCGGAGGGGCATCTTCCACCTATATATTAACCACACGGCGGAGCCTGAGCCAATATCAGTATTTACCCGAATCAGTCACACAAGGGGCAAAGACTCTGAAGCTTCATGTTTTGCCAAAAATATGATGTCAATTGTTAGCTTTTCGGAAAAATGAGAAATATACAAAATAATTGATGCTTACCCAACAAAAACAATGTTAAACTAAGTTATACCTAATCTTGTATTTGGAGAAAGAAAATAATGAAAGACATTTTTTCCACACTTGGCTTTAAAGAAGCAGACATACTTCTCCCTAAAGAGGGAATAGACTGTGAAAAGTGGGCTGTAGTTGCCTGCGACCAATACACATCCCAGCCTGAGTATTGGGAGAGCTTATCTGAATTTGTAAAAGACAGTCCAAGTACTCTTAGACTCATTTACCCTGAAGTCTATCTTGAGACTGGAGACAAGGATGCCATCATCTCATCAATCAATGAGAACATGAAGAAGTATTTGGATGAAGGTGTCTTCACTGAATACAAAGATTCCTTCATTCTTGTCAAAAGGGATACAGAAAGCGGAACTAGATATGGCTTGATGGTTGCTCTTGATCTTGAAGCATACTCCTATGCAAAGGATTCAAGAACTCTTATAAGGGCAACAGAAGGCACTATCCTTTCCCGTATTCCACCAAGAAAAGAGATAAGAAAGGATGCTCCTATTGAGCTTCCTCATATCATGGTCCTCATTTCAGACAAGGAAAGATCAGTCATCGAGCCACTTAGAGATAAGAGAGACTCTTTGAAGAAAGTCTATGACACAGACCTCAATAAAGATGGCGGACATATCACAGGATACCTTGTAAATGGCGACGAAGACAAAGAAGGAATCAGAAAGGCATTCCAGGCCCTCTATGATGCACTGGATCCAAAGAACCCTCTCCTTTTTGCTATGGGCGACGGAAACCACTCCCTTGCCACAGCAAAGTCTTGCTGGGAAGATATCAAGAAAGATCTCTCAGAAGAAGAGAGAAAGAACCATCCAGCCCGCTATGCCTTGGTAGAGCTTGAGAACATCTTCGATCCTGGCCTCCAGTTCGAGCCGATTCATAGGGTATTCTTCAACATCGACAACGATACCTTCGATTCACTTCTCTCTTCCTTCTGCACATTCACAAAAGAAGAGGCTGCTTCAAAGTGCGAAATGGAGAAGAAGATCAACACAGAGGGACAGCACTTTGGTCTCATCAAGGGCGACAAACTCTTTGTCTACACAGTGGAAAAGGGAGAGAAAGCCATTGCAGCAGGAACAATCCAGCTGGTCATCGACAAGATGCTTGAAGAAAAGAAGGGCGAAGTCGACTACATCCATGGCGCTGATGTTACAATCGAAATCGGAAGCAGGGATGGAAACCTGGGAATCATTCTCCCGGATGTATCAAAGGACAACTTCTTCTCTGACATGCTGAAAGATGGAGCATATCCAAGAAAGACATTCTCCATCGGTCACGCTAATGAGAAGAGATACTACATGGAAGCTAGAAGAATCAAGTAAGTAAGCTTTCCTTCACCTTATATGCGCCCTGTCTGAGTATACGGCAGGGCCTTTTTGTTGCATCCAAAAGGGTACTGCTCTCTCCAGGCTTTATGTTATCTTTCTTTACTATGAAATCAACCTTATCTGAAAAAGCAGGGAGGATTTCAGAGAAGCTCTGGAGTGAGGGCTTACCTGAAATATTTACGCTGGTGGAAAAGAGAGGGCCAGTGAGTGCAATCAAGGACGAAAGATATTTATCCTCAGGAACTCTTACTGCAAGAGTGTCTCCATCCCTTGTGGGAAGAATGACAGTAAGGGGAGAGGGCCAGAGGGAAAGAATATCATCAGACACAATTACACCCAAAGAAGAGAGAGACTCCTTATTTGATAGCACTATCAACTTCTTGGACTGGGGTCTCTCTTTTATCTCATAGATACGCTCCATTGCGCTTTCTGATACTATTGCGCTGATACCGTAAATGGTATCTGATGGGATTACTCCAACCTCCCCTCTTTTTAATCTAGAAGCAACTTCTTCAATATCATCAAGATTAATTATCGCAGCCATTTGTCTCCGTCTCCTTACTCTTACCTTTCTTTTTCTTCAATAGCAGAGGAACAACTATTATCAACACAGAATAGATTATTGTAGCAACAAGGGCATAAAGAGCACACTCCCACCATTTAAGTCCCCCAGAATCCTCCAAGAGACCATCAAGTCCATTGGAAGTGGAGATGGCTCCATCATCATCGAAAGAATATACCAACTCCAGGTTTCCCTCTTTATTTCCTCTTTCAGCTTCGTTTCTTTCCCTAAGTAGGGAGAGCTCCATTTCTCTTTCTTCTGCATAGGAATTTAAAGTCTCTAAATTCTTCTCCATGGTTTTTCTTGCAAAATATCCGTTTTCTCCCAAAAAAAACGTCACCAATATGAAGGAAAGGAGAAAAAAGAAAACCATTGATAATGATTTGAATCTTGTAAACATATCACCCCGCGCATATAATAATATATAACATCTTGGCGTGAATTGACACGTCTCTGGAGGGCAAAATGGCTAAAGCCAGAAAGACATGGAAGCTAGTGCTGACAAGCATAATCCTATCCATAATCATCCTTGCTGCCTTTACTGCAGTCTTCATCACTCTCATTGTTCCTTCGTATGACATTACAAGGGAACAGATATACAACGTGTTGACAAAGGCGCTACCTATTCTCATAGGTCTTGTATTTTTGGAAATCGCCCTTATCTCATCCCGTCGTGGAGATGATGATTATCGTGATAACATCGATAAGCTTGCTCCAAACGCTTATGATTCCCCTCTTTATTCTGCGCCTCTTGATGATCCAGATTCTCCATCAGGAGTCAATGCCGCTGAATTCAATAGGCATGGTCAGTACACACAGGTAAAGGAAATCATCAAGGAAGTTCCTGTG
>JALFYG010000171.1 GCA_022784805.1 Spirochaetales bacterium | reverse complement strand
TGAATACAAGGCCGCGGAGAAAGGGATTAGGGTGGTCTATGTCGATCCGAGGCACACCAGCCAGAGGTGCCCCCGCTGCGGCAACGTGGACAGGAATGCAAGGCACCGCAGAGGCCATGAATACGTCTGTCCCAAGTGCGGGTTCCGCACCAACGACGACAGGGCCGCAGCGATGAACATCCGTGAGAGGGGGATGGAAATGCTAAGATGCAACGAAGTACGCCGGGCCAAGTCCCCGGCTGCAAGGGGGTGCAGTCAACCACCCCGCGATGTGACGCCACCTGTGTGTCCTCCCGTTCCGGTGGGAAGTGAAACTGCAGGAATCAAAGCTGGGAGGCCGATGGCATCGGTCGCTGGAACCTGTGGGCAGTCACAAACCACGATGGCTCTGCCACGTGGGTAGTTGATTAAGCATTGATCAAACTTGAGCTTCTTCCATGGTGCTCAAGGCACATAGGGTCTCTGATCCAAAGCTATTGAGTGTGGTTACGCCATAAGAAGGGAAGGAAGAGAAGAATGATCCATAGGTGTTCACTATGTCACTCTCAGCTTCGTCCACGCCAAGTATGATTTCAGTTATCTCCTTATCTGTACCTAGGAGGTTATTGGAGAGGATATCAGATACTGTCTGACTGATAACATCCCAAACAAAGCCAAACTCTTTCTTTGTGGCGTTGACTCCCGTTATGATACTCCAGTCTCCACCTTTTTCTTCTGCTGTTTCTGGTTCTCCTGTCAGAGAAATATAAGCGCTTCCATCTTTGATGCACTCGGAGATATCTTCCTCTCCGGAGAGAAGGAGGTCTATCATAACCCTTCCATTGAAATTATCTGGAAGAATAACCTTAAGGTAGTTTGTGTATGGGAAAGAGTTTATTCTCCTCTTATATATAAGGTTGTCTTTCATCACTCCATAGATTAATCCTTCACCCTTAACCAGGTACTCAGTTTCACTGTAGCCTTCTCCCTTGGTTTCGCTAATCACTTCTTTCTCTGTTTCTCTCTCCATGGAAAGAGATATGGCTTCAGTGTCCTTACCAGTATTGCCGAAAATCGGAGCATTAAGGGCAGTCTCCATCATCTTTTCTCTGTCTTCTGGAAGGATCCACTTGTCGTCTATGGCTTTGTCCAAAGCCTCTTCGTATCTAGAAAGGTAGTCATCAAAGTCTTTATAGAGGCTACTAATGACTTCATCCGAGAGATAAGACATGGAGCCATGGTTGAGACTATAGGAGCCCGGTCCCTTCTCGCTTCCATAGTATGAAGCATATGGAACCTCTATCTGAGGGGAAAGAAGGCCTGTAGACATATTTCCATATTCATCGCGTTCTGCGATAAACACAGATTGGTTCATCACTCCTTTTATCTCATCGCTATATTGTCCCATTGGAGCCGGAATACCCTTTATAGCCCAAAGGTGAAGGTTCTCAAGGGCTGCATTGATATAGACGCTGAAATTAAAGTCAGATGCTGTGAGCTTTGCGCCTTCCACCTCTCCAAAGTATTGGTACTCTGCAGCTTTCTTTCCAGCCAATGTTTGGATTAAATCTATTGGGTCCACATCATACATAGGCTCTGAGTGGGAGGCTCCAGCCACCACGTAGTGGCGATACTTGTTTGTTTCTGTGTTGGAGCTGAGCCTGAGGGAGAATGGATTGTAGTCATTCTCTCCAACCATAAGAATGAACGGCACGTCTGTGGCATAAACAGGCTTGAACATACGCATACCGCCACCACCGATGGCGTTATGCATAAAGCCGCCGACAAGGCTAAAGTAGCCGTCATAGATATGAGAGCCTTTTACATCTTCTTCTGTCTTTATGGCATCAGCATCGTCTACGATAAAGTTTGCAAGGTTAAAGTAACTGGCAAAAGAGTTCACATACCATCCAGACTGGGATGAACCATAGAGATATAACCCATCAGGAACTGTGCTGTTATAGAGAATAGGGGACTCCCCACTCTTAAGTTCCACTCCAAGTTGCCCAAGAATATCCCAGATGGCGCCGTTATCTGGCCAAAGAAGGCTATTATATCTCTCGTTGTTAAATGCTTTCAAAGAATTGATGGTGGAATCCTTGGAAGTGACTCCTATGTAGATATAGCCGCTTCTCATAAGATAGTCGTAACCCTGTCTCCAGAGGTTAGGGACATCTGCGCCGCTGCTGGCGTTGAAAATCTCGACAAAGACAGCGCCATTGAAGTCCTCTTTATTCTCCGGACGATATACAATGACACGGTCAGTGTAGTTCACTTCCTGGGGAGTATTGGTAACATCAGAGAGCTTATTCTCTTCATTCACCCTATAACTGTTGGCCTTTCCACTTATAAAGTATTCCTTTTCCTCGTATCCCCAATCCTTAAGGTCAACAGCTCCTTTAGTAAGTTCAGGGCGAACAGCAAGATATGGGTAGTCACTCTCAGATTCCGGCACTTCAATTATCTCTGATAGCCCTTGGTTAAAGGATTTGATCGCAGCAATGGTTGCGTCTGTAAAGAGTGCATACTCTGCATCATCTATGATGACTTCTTCTTCAGTTTCAATTTCCTCAATAACAGGTTGGGCCGGAAGAACCCACAATAAAGATAATATAAGGACAATGACCAACTCTCTTACTATTCTTCGCCTATTCATTCTTTATCCCCCATGTTTTGTATCAATCTTTGATGGAATATATTATAGATGTACTCACTCCTTATAAATATACTTTTCTTGAAAACTTAGTCTTCTTTTAGAGGGGCATAGATTTTTACAAAGGCTTAAATAAGAATATTTTATCTCTCTTTTCACTCCCTATAAATTGACACTTCCCATTCCTTTGGAGTAGATTGTATGAGTCGTTTTACGGCAAAAATAAAAAATTCTAACTGGAGGGTATAAATCATGGGAAGAAATTTTACTCCTAGATTTAAGCAGTGCAGAAGACTTGGGGTCAATGTTTGTGGACATCCCAAGGCAATGAAGAGAGCAGGAAGTCCTGCTTTCGCAAAGAGAAAGAAGCCTACTGATTACAGCAAGCAGCTCACAGAGAAGCAGAAGCTCAAGGCTTACTATGGCGTTATGGAGAAGCAGCTCCACCGTTACTATGAGAAGGCTCTTACATCCGATCTCAGAACTGGTGATGCTCTTGTCATCTCTCTCGAGAGAAGACTCGACAACGCTGTATACAGAATTGGTTTTGCTAACTCAATCAGACTTGCTCGCCAGCTTGTCAGCCATGGCCACATTCTTGTAAACGGCAAGAACGTCAACATTCCTTCATACGCACTTCAGCCAGGTGACAAAGTCACACTTAAGGAGAAGAGCAGAAAGAACGTTCAGTTCGAAGCTAACTTCAAGGGTCACAGATCATTCAACCTCCCTTACTTCTCAATCGATGAAGAAGGTTGGACAGGAACACTTTCACGTCTCCCAGAGAGAAATGAAATCCCTGTAGAAGTCAACGACCAGCTCGTAATCGAGTTCTACTCAAAGTAAAACTCCCTAAAGTCTTCAATAGATTTGGGTTTCCCTTCCACCACAATGGAAAGGAGAAGGAAAGAACAAGGCCTCATTCCAATTTTGCCCTCTTTCCTGAACATAGGTTGGCGGCTACCCTCAAAACAGCCTTTGTGAAACCCCAATTTGAAAGTCCCCGAAATAAAACGGGGGCTTTTTATGTGTCAAAAAACGAATGAAAAACGCTTAATTAATCATTCTTCCACTGAATAGTAAATGTAAGAGGCTTATTAAGAGTAAGGAAATCCACGACAGGGAATGAGTACACAGCCTTCCTGCTTCCTGTCTTCATGGCGCCCTTTACCGATGTTATATCTCCCGGAGTCTCAATCTCTATGGAGACATAGCTCTTTGAGAGAGCCTCAGGTCCTTCTTCTCCTAAGAGGAATGAAATCATATCCATATACTCCTCTTCGCTCATGCCATAGGAGTATCGTGGGCCATAAACTTCGAAGTTAGAATCTGATAAAAATGGGATGACGCTCTCAAGCTCTTCATAGTTATCATAAGAGAGATTGAGGGTCATCTTATTGTCTGTGATGGAGAGAATGGTGTTACCCTTACCTCCGTTAAGGTCTGTTACAAGTTTCTCCAAACTTGTGAAGTCCAGTGAGATAATGTATCTTGTGCTCTTTCCGTCTGTGCGTAGGATTACGTTTGATGAAGATGATGATGCACTGAGCCTATCTGAGAAGTTAAGCATAGCTTCATCCATCAATGAATAATCTCCTTGGGGAGTGAAATCTGAGAAATCCTCCAAAACATCCAAGAAGAACTGGTCAACCTTTATATCTGAACTCGATGATCCGCCATTATTTGAAAGGGTAAATGACTGGGTCACGCTGCATGAAGCCAATAAAAAGAAAGTAATTGAAAGAATCAAAAAAAGTCTTTTCATGTAAAAAAGCATAAACCATAGTTGTAAATCTTGGAAGAAGAGTAGGTGTAGATATCTTCAACGACTATGGACATAAGACAAAAAGGATGGTAGAAAGACAAAGTTTTATAAGAGGAATTATGAAGAAAATACTTTTCTTGTTTGTTTTGTCTATATTCTTACTCTCGTCTCTCTTTGCTTCCGACTGGAGTGGCCGCTACCTATGGGTAAATTCCACCACTAAAGATAACGGAGGAAAGATGAAGAGCGTCGAGTTTATCGTGAAAGAAACAAATGATGAATGGAAGAGAGAAATATACTTGGTGGATGAAGGCGTTGAGTACAGGCTCTTTCCTCTTATCCTTCCTACAGACGCTTCTTTCTCCGAGTGGCATAAATATAAGGAAGACTCTGCGGAGGCGGAAACATTCAGACACAACAACAAGAAGATCAACACTTCACCCTTTACCCCCGGCAAATGGATGCTCTCCGAGATCCTTTCCACAGACGTGGAATCTATCTCAGAAATCAAAGTCAGCGCCTTTAATTTGAAGGTAGGGGTGACGATAACATTTTCTTTCTCCCTTGACGAGAAGGGCAAAGAGCAATTAACTTTTTGGATGGAAACAGATTTGGCGATGGCTGACGGTATGTTTTTCAAAAATCCTGAACCAGGCAGCGACGGTAGATTTGTTCTTGTGAAACAAATATAAGAGGAGTGTCTCAGTTGATAGCGGACCCCAATAAGAAGAGCCTCATAATCGTTGAGTCTCCAACTAAGGCTAAAACAATCGGGAAATATCTTCCCTCTTCATGCATAGTAAAAGCATCCACAGGACATGTTGTGGACCTTAACCCTAATCCAAATTCAAAGAAGGGTGGCGTCTATGGTGTCGATGTGGATCATGGTTTCTCCCTCGACTACACAATAGTGGAGGGAAAAGAAAAGATACTTAACGAACTAAAGAAAGATCTTAAGAAAGTCGAGCAGCTTATCCTGGCAAGCGATGAGGACAGGGAAGGAGAGTCTATTGCTTGGCACTTGCTGTCACAGCTTCAGCCAACAGTTCCTGTATATAGAATGGTTTTCCATGAAATTACAAAGAAAGCCATTACGGAAGCTTTCTCCAACTGCCGCGATATAGACATGAACCTGGTAAGGGCCCAGGAAGCAAGGCGTGCCGTAGATAGACTCCAGGGTTATGGTATATCTCCGATCCTCTCAAGAAAGCTTGGGGCCAACTATTCTGCCGGCAGAGTCCAATCTCCTGCCTTGAAGCTAATAGTTGAGAAAGAAAAAGAGAGAATGGCCTTCAAAATCAGCTCCTACTCATCTGTAGAAGCTGTCATGGAAAAAGACAGGAAGTCTTTCTCCTCGACTCTTATATCTATCAGTGGAAAGACTGTTGCTTCCAGTAAATCATTTGATGGTGAGACTGGTCTCAAGAAGGGAGACGTTATAGTACTTACTGAAGATGAAGCAAAAGAAATCAGCGAGAGAATAACGGGAAAGGAAGCAGAGGTATTATCTGTCCAAGAGAGCGAAAAGGTAGAAAAGCCAGCTTGGCCTTTCACCACCTCCACTCTCCAGCAGGATGCAACCAGGAAGCTTGGAAAGAGCGCAAAAGAGATAATGTCCATAGCCCAGAGGCTATATGAAAACGGATTTATCACATACATGCGT
>JALFYG010000162.1 GCA_022784805.1 Spirochaetales bacterium | reverse complement strand
GTGCTTTATCTGGAGAATCTTTTCAAATGGAGCCTTCAGGTTCTTGTTTCTTGAGGCAATAAAGAGGATCAATGCTGAAATGATTCTTGAAATCAATGTGGCTATACCAACCCCTACTGCTCCCAAGTTGAAAACAAGAATAAATATAGCGTTTCCCACTACATTTATTATATTGGCGGCGATGGATGTCCACATTGTAGTCTTGGTCTTTCCCTGGACTCTAAGTATGGCATTGAGAGAGCTTTGGGAAGCAAGAAAGGGTAGGGATATAAGAATAGGGAGGGCATAGTCCAAAGCTGCAACGATTACAGCTTCTTCGCTCTCTCCATAGATTATCCTCAAAAGTGGTTCCTTAAGGAAAATGAACACAAGTCCTAGGGCCAGGGAAACGGCTAGGGTAAGATACATCAAATCCTTTACAGCGTTCTTTGCCCTCTCTGTGTTTCCCATACCAAGCATCTGGCCAATGACTACACTTCCCCCTGTGGCGAAGGCAGAGAAGAGGGCGATAAGGAAGTTCTGTATGGTGTTAAAACAGCTTACACCACTTACAGCTGTCTCTCCTGCCTGGGACACCATCATGGTGTCTGCAACACCTACACTGACAGTAAGAAGAATTTCAATAAGAATAGGTATATATAGTTTTTTCAGATCATCTCTTTCGAAGAGTTTATTCATCTTAATCTCCGACAAACACGTTGAACCTTTGCTTATCTTTGGTCAATCTCCCTTAAGAGCCATCTTTTTTCCTTTTTCGGGCTTTTTTTCAACTAATTGGCTTTTTTCCTATTGACCCTACCCCCCACATATTTTATAAGGGGTCTATCTAAAAATTCATTTCAAGGTGTGACGGGTATGATTAGGACAAAAAGAAAGAAGAGGGGCGAGAGTGCCAAACACTTGGATGCAGGACCCATAGTCTCAGAATTTCATTCTCTTTTCTTCTCATTCCGTCCTGTGGGTGTGCAATGATAGAAATCAAACACTTAAGAAAAGAGTTCGATGATGAAACAATTCCTCTCAAGGATATTAACGTTACTATCAACAACGGGGATGTAATCTCAATCATCGGACCTTCAGGAACAGGAAAGTCGACGCTGCTTAGATGTATCAATATGCTCTGTGAGCCCACAAGTGGCAATATTATTGTGGACGGACAGGATATTACAAAGCGTGGATGTAATCTCAATGAAGTCAGAAAAAAGATGGGAATGGTTTTCCAGTCTTTCAACTTATTCGGTCATCTGACAGTCATCGAGAATATTATGAATCCTCAAATCACCCTACTGGGAAGATCAAGACAGGAAGCTTATGACAAAGCTATGTATCTCTTGGATTCCGTAGGTCTTTCTTCAAAAGTATTTTCATATCCAGATGAACTCTCTGGCGGTCAGCAGCAGAGAATCGCCATTGCAAGAACTCTTGCCATGGACCCGGACATCATTCTCTTCGATGAGCCTACTTCTGCTTTGGACCCAAGTATGATCGGAGAAGTCCAGTCTGTAATCAAGGTCCTTGCAAAGAGCGGCAGGACTATGATGATCGTCACTCATGAAATGGATTTTGCCAGAAAGATTTCCAACAGAATATTCTTCATGTATGATGGCACCATCTATGAAGAAGGTTCTCCAAAGGATATCTTCGAGCATCCTAAGAGAGAGAAGACAAGAAGATTTATCCAGCGTCTCTCCACTCTTTCTTACAGAATCGACAGCGCAGACTTCGATATGGAGCCTATCAGCGAAGAATTGCAGAAGTATGGTGAGAAGCTCTTGATCGAGGCTGAACGTCTCACAAAGCTCTCTCTTGCCATTGAAGAAATCTGTATCAATAATATCGCTTCCGAATCAGATAACCCGGATATCCTTGTAAAGGTAGAGTACTCTGAGAAATTGGACGTTTTGACACTGATCATCAAGTACAATGGCGATGTCTTCGATATCAAGGAAGCTAAGTCAAGTAAGGTCTTCCTTTCCCTCTTGGAAGAGAGCACAACCACTTATCAGCAGAAAGATCTTGTAGATGACAAAGAAGGCTTTGGTCATCAGATCGAGATGAACTTCAGATGGCAGGAGGAACAGAAATGAAGAAGCTAATAGTCCTTTTACTTGTTGCACTCCTTTCTCTTTCTTCTATCTTTGCTGAACAGAAAAAGATTGAGACTATCGAAGATCTCAACGGAAGTAACATCGCTGTCCAGACAGCTGTTCTCTATGAAGAGCTGATCAGAGACAGAGTCCCTGATACTACTTTTCAGTATTACACAATGCCTAATGATATGATCTATGCCCTTACTTCAGGAAAAGTCGATGCATACCTCATCGAAGAAGTAAGCTTCGGTGTCCAGAAGGCAAACCATCCTGAATTGGATTGCATCGAGGAACCAGCTGGATATATCAACGCAACATGTATCATTGGAAACAATGACAGACAGGATAGAATCCTTAGGGAAATCAACCAGTTCATCAAAGACAGCACAGAAAGTGGTCTCATGGATGAACTCTATGATTATTGGATTGCAGACTTCGATCCTGATACTGATACTTGTGACGTTACAGGTTTCACAGGAGAGAACGGCACACTCTCTGTTGCCGTGGAGGGAGGCTATGAGCCATTCTCATTTGTCAGCAACGGTAGTCTTGCAGGATATGACGTAGACTTCGTCTGCCGTTTCTGCCGTGCTTATGGATATACTCCTGTATTCTATGAAGTTCCTTTTGAGGCTATCGCTCCTGGTGTCGAGACAGGAAAGTATGACTTGGGAATGAACATAGTCGTCAGCGAAGAGAGAAACGAAACAGGAACTCTCTCCGATGTCTACTATACAACTCCTATCCGCCTTGTAATCTTGGGTGAAGATACAAGCGAGATTGGATTCTTCCAGAGCCTTAAGAATAGCTTCTATAAGACATTCATCAGAGAAAGCAGATGGAAACTCTTTGTACAGGGTGCAGGTGTTACAATCCTTATTACTCTTGCTTCCATCGTCTTCGGTACTATCCTTGGCTTTGCTGTATTCATGCTCTGCCGCCATGAGAATAAGATTGCAAACGGAATCACAAACTTTTTTATGTGGCTTATACACGGTATGCCGACAGTATTGCTCTTGATGATTCTCTACTACATTATTTTCGGTTCCTCACGTCTCAGTGGTCTATGGGTATCAGTAGTAGGCTTTACTCTCATGTTTGCCATCGCAATGATCGAGATGCTCAGAGTCGGATACAAGGCAGTAGGTAGGGGACAGTTCGAGGCATCTACAGCTCTTGGTTACTCAGATAGCCAAAGCTTCTTCAGAATCCTTCTTCCTCAGGCAGCACAGCATTTCCTTCCTCTCTATAGAAATGAAGTTGTCACTCTGATCAAGGAAACATCAGTCGTCGGTTACATTGCCGTCCTGGACTTGACCAAGATCAGTGACCTTGTAAGAAGTAGAACCTATGAAGCTTTCTTCCCATTGATTTTGACAGCTATCATATATTTTGTGATTGCTGCAATAATGACAAAAGCCGTGAAGATTATTGAAAAACGCATTAATCCGAGACGCAGAAGCCAGGAAAAGATTCTTAAGGGAATCAAACAGTGGGATTAACCGCAATAGGATGGGGCTGCAGAAATGTAGCCCCAAAATACTTTCATGCAAATAAATCTTCCAGGATAATCGTCTGTTGTATATTTGACGAATAGCTGTTTTTCACTAGGCCATATGTTGTGATTAGAGTGGGGAATATTGCGTATTTAGTCTTTGTTCCATTCTTTAAGTCACTTATTTTCCTTCTCATGGATTCATCGAAATCTTTCTTGATCGTGTAATCAGTATCTGAATACTTCATTTCACAGAGGTTGATCACCTGGTCCTTTCTGACAATTAAGAGATCGATTTGGGAGCCAAAAAGTCCCTTTTCATCGTCTTTTTTGCAATACCAAGAATTGACTTCAGTGTATACTCCGGATATTCCAAGTTTCATTTTGATTTCTTTGATGTGTTCGAGGCATACTCTTTCAAAGGCCAAGCCTAAATAGGTGTTTACTTTGGGAGTGTTGATTTGATTGGACCAGAAGTGTTCATCTGTAGGGTATTTCTCAAGAAAACTGTAATAGAACAAAGAGAAGTTATCGAAGAGCTGATAGATGGCATTCTTTTTCTTCATTCCAAAGGCATAATACTTTCGGATGAACCCGCAGCTCTCCAACTCCTCAAGTTTTGTAGATAATGCACCTGAGTTTTCGATGCCCGTTTTTTCAATGATTTCTTCCCTTGTCATTCCGACTTTCTTGGTCCCAAGAGCTTCCACTATCTTTTGATATACTTCTGGCTTTTTGAATGTTGATGAAAAGATGTATTTGAACTCGTTCTTTAAAGGTGCATTTTCTGAAAACAGAATGTTGTCTATATTCTGGTGAAGACTTAATCCCTTCTCTATGAATTCCCAATAGTAAGGTACACCTCCGAAGATCATGTAGTATTGAAGGATTTGATTTCTTGTAAGAATCAGTCCTTTGCCTTTGGTGAACTCTTCGCATTCTTTCAGTGTGAAGTTTTGGAGGTTAATCTCTTCTGTCAGTCTGTTATAAAGCCCACCTTTGTTATGGATAATTTTCGAAAGCATCCAAGATGTGGCAGAAGCACATACAATCAGGATGATGTCGTTCCTGTTTGAGGCAAAGGTGTTCCAGAAGTATTCTAGTGCAATCAATAGATCACACCTAGGAGTATCCATCCATGATAGCTCATCAATGAATAATATCTTTTTCTCTTTATCAGACAGTGTGATAAATCCTCTTAAAGCGTTAAATGCTTCCATCCAGCTTTCTGGTTTCTTTTTCAGATGACATCCTGATAATTCCAAGGAGGCGGAAAATGCGTTTAGCTGGTTAACCATTCCTCCCCTTGACAAACCTGCATGTTGGAATAAGAAGTCATTTTTATAGGCTTCCCTGATTAAATATGTCTTTCCTATGCGTCTTCTTCCATATACTGCGACAAAATGAGATCTATCATCTTCTTTGAGCCTACTTAATCTTGATAGTTCTTTCTCTCTTCCTATGAACATATAACCTTTATAATTTACTTAATCTTATGTTTTTAGGCACATTAAGTAAATTATAACGCTTTCTTTTTTAGTTCTTATGTTGTTCCCGCTGCTTTATTCCTAATTATTTTGCATATAGCCTCTGGATTAATTCGATATTTTTTTCTTTCCATTATTCTTATATATGTGCTAATGTATATTTAAGTTGCTTATTCGGAAATCGGTGACTTTTGACAGATCGCAATCTCAACATGGTCTCCAAAGTATATCCTCCGGCAAATAGACGTTTCTTGTAGCCAGCTCGGAGATCCTTATCGTCTCCGAGAATTCTCTGGCATAGGAGAAG
>JALFYG010000160.1 GCA_022784805.1 Spirochaetales bacterium | reverse complement strand
CTTCTCATTAAGCTCGATACCACAGAGTGGGCAGCGATCCTTAGATCCCTTTACCTCATACTCCTCGACAGCCTTGTTGACACCGCTGGTGAAAGAGAGCTTTGCAATGTTAAGTTTGTCCTTCAGAAGGTCATAGACAATCTTGATCATTCCTTCAACTGTCATTGTCTCTTTTGTGACCACAAGACGACACTCTGGATATGCCTTGGCAAGTTCTGTCTCAAAAGCTGGTCCCTTCATCTTATTGGTTGGAGCACCATTTCTGATTCCCTGCTTCTCATAAACATCAAGAATAGCAGGTAAAAGTGGATCATCTTCTCTCAAGATAAGAGCATGGTCAAAGTTCTTTAAAACTTCCCAAGCTGTCTTCTGGATTTCGTTACATGGAAAAACCATGTTTACCCCTTCTTCGATTGTGTCTTCAACTTCAATTGTCAACTCACCGGTGTGACCATGAAGATACTGTGCTTCACCCTTGAAGCCATAGAATCTGTGTGCATACTGCAGACTAAGTGTAGTTACGCTTCTCATTTGTTCATCCTCCATATCTATTATTTGTCTTTCTGCTTTTCTCTGCAGGAAGAACAAATTCCTGTAAAAATGATGTCGTGACCAGAAAACTGAAATCCATGTGGATCTTTCACCTTGTTTTCCAAATCCGGAATATAGTCCATCTCAACATCAAAGAGTCTCCCGCACTTAATACATTTGGCATGGTAGTGCTTGGGAGCACTTAACTCATAGCGGCTTGCGCCTCCAGGAACCTCAATCTTCAAAAGGATTCCCTCCTGTGCCATCTTGTTTATATTTCTAAAAACGGTGGCCTGACCAAGACCTGGATTCTCTTTCTTAACTTCCAAGTAGACTTCTTCAGCAGTGAAATGTCTGGACATAGTTTTGATGGTGTCCAGAATAATTGAGAGCTGCTTTGTATTTCGTCTAACTGCGGTCATTAATGTAATTATAGCTTAATGACAATAATTATCAATAAGAATTATCATCAATTTTATTATTCCTTCTACATTGAAAACATCAATTCATAGATTCCGCTATTACCTTTTTAAGTATCTCCAATGAAACACACCACTCTTTTGAGTCTTTAAAATCAACAAAGAATTCAGGATGAAATTGTATTCCATAAGAAGAGGGTTCAATCTCTATGGCTTCAACTATTTCTCCGTCAACTGCAAGTACTTTATAGTCTCCGCTTCCGCCAGCCAATAAGGCTTGATGATGGGATGAGGCTACTCTATCCAAGTCCAATCCAGATAGGAAAGAATCTTCTACGATAGTTACAGAATGAAATGTATAACTATCGGTGACAGAACGATGTCTATATTCCTCTTCTCCTCTTTCTGCAAAGTATTGAGGTAGATCAATAACGAGGGAAGCTCCACTATAAATAGCCATCATCTGCATTCCTCTGCAGATTCCAAATATTGGGATGCCCTTTTCCATGGCAAGACGCATTGTAAGATAGTCTGAGATATCTCTATCAGGGTTATATATAGGATAGTCCGAGAGATAAGAGTCTCCATAGAAATAAGGAGAGATATCTTCTCCTCCTGTGAATACTACAAGGTCTACTTTTCCTAGGCTGGCAGGTTCAATGATATTCTCTGTTGTTTTCACTATATCCACAGCATCGCTTGAGAGAGAAAAATCAAACTGAAGATAATCATCTTTAATGGCAGTGTCTTCATAGTATTCAAGGTCAGCGGTCATAGCTTTCTCCAATACTATTACTTCTACCCCTCCCTCCTCCAAATACTCTTTTACTCTTTTGAAAGCAGAAGACGAAGTATCATCACGCCACGCAATTCCGACAATAGGAGCTCGACTCTCTTTCTCTGTGGTTGCACAGGACACAAGGAATAAGAGAAAAAATAAAATAAGTATTAAAGCAGTTCTAAACTTCATCTCTTTTTCTCCTTACATAATAGATGGAAGAAAGAGTAATAATGGTTATAGAGAGGACAAGTGAGATAATTCCCATCGTTAAATATGATATTCCGAGAGGCTCTTTCTCTATTTCTGGAAAAGGTGATACATCAAATTCCACATTGTATTTCTCTGAAAAACCCTTGGAATCAAGAAGATTAATAACAGGAATACCTTTATCCAGATATTCATAAACAACGCCTTTTCCCTCTCCCTTTGGGACATCATCCATTTCCATCACCAGCCCCGCTGGGACAGAAAATGAAACTGTTCCATCCCCTATATTAACAGGAGCACCACCAACATTAATAAACAGTTTCACTTCCCCAAATAGCCTTAGTCTTTCTTCTATAGACTCTTGAAGAGTTGGAGGATTAATCAAAACGCAGCCACTTCTTTCGGCTTCTTCTCTACATATATCCAAAGACAACTCTTCTGTTCCATTATACAGAATTCCTTCGAGAACACTACCGCCTTTATCGTCTTTGTATCCTCTCGATACGCCTAATAATTCATATTCGATAAGTCCGCTTTCCCTTGCGTCCCGTGCTATATCGAAGATGTTGTATTGGAGTCTTGTAGCTCCATACATACTGGAACCAAGGGAGAGAATCAATTTTACTTTTAGATCCAGCTCCGAAGCAGCAGAAAGAGCTGCAAGGAAAAATCCAGGATATGAACCACTGGCTCCAATTGCGATTGTATCTCCTTTCTTTAAACCTGCATCAAGAAGCATTGATGTCACTGCAGCTGCCGAGTAAGGATTAAGAGTGCTTCTCTTCTCTCTTTCATCCCCAGGCGTAGAAGTCAACTCTGTAAAATCAGGTCCCACAAGATAAGTCGAATTTATATCCTCATCTACAAGCTCCATGCCTTTTTCAATGCATCTTTCTTTTAGATACACTTCAACTCTTTCCATTTTGATTGCAGCCTCATATATAAGACTTGCGTAACTTTTTTTGTTTTTATATAAGCAGAAGAGAAATAAAGAGAGGAACAATAGGGCAATTGAAAGTGTTATAAGCATAACATATATAACTTTCCTTTTTTTCATTATTCACCTCCATCTCTTTTTCTAAATATTAATACCTGAATGAAAGTAATCAACACTACATCGATAGAAAAACAAACAAATAGAGCCAATATCGTTATTATTTTCTCTTGGGATCCTATAAGTATTTTTTATGGGAAAATTGCTATACAATTCGTATGAAGTTATGTATGTTATATGAATTTTTATGTTGCAATTCTTTATGTTAACTACATCTAATATACAATTAACTAACAAAATGACGCGTAAGTTAATCGATTTCAAGACAACAAAGAATCAGAAAGTACATTTTTTATCCATAAAGAAGTTTGGTTTTACTAAACGGGACTTAAAACTCAAATTCATCTCTTAATCTTTTGTTTTTCCTCAAATGCAACAAACTACAACACTATATATACCTCAATTTTTTTAGAATTAATTTAGCAATCCAAAAAAGAAAAAAATATATATTGCGTTTTTCTGAAGATACTGTAACATTACAATGTCACTGAGGTTTTGCCTCAAAATTCACTTTTATTTTTTAGGAGAGAGAAAATGAAAAAGCCTATTATTGTTGTGCTTCTTGTTGCACTCATTTTGGTTCTTGCACCATCAACATTGATGGCAAAAATATCTGGAGATCCACTCCAGACTTATGAAACTCCTTTCCTCCTTACTTCAGGTGGACAGGGTGCTGGTTCCAAGATGCTCAGACTTTTGATTAACCAGACAAAGAAATTCACTTATGGTGAAGACGCAGATTTCTTCCTTGAAGATGAAACACCTGCTAGATACAGCTATATCGACAGCGGCAAGTATAAGGCACTTGTTGTCGTAATGTCTGTTACAGAAAAAGGTCTTGGTGCTTCCGGTATTACAATTGAGGATGAAATCAACTTCCTCAAGGAAGTCGTAAAGAAAGCAAAAGCTCAGAACATGCCTATCATCGCTGTCAGCATGGAAAAAGATGCCAGAAGTAAGATTTCTACAAATGGAAATGAAAGAGTCATCGACACAATCTGTCCTGAAGCCGACTGGATCATCACAATTACAGATAACAATACAGACGGAAGATTTACAGATATTGGAAAGAAATATGGTATCCCTGTAACTATCGTCGACAAGCCTTTGGAACTTGTTAAGGTCCTTCCAAACATCTTTGTTAAGTAATAAAACTCTAGGAGAATTACATGTCAGTAACATCTTTGACTTTTATTCTGCTGATTGTAATGATTGCAGCATTCGTGCTCAGCAGTATAAAGCTAAAATCTCCGGATATATCCATGGTTGTGGCCGCAGTGGTCATCGCCATAGTGGGTACATTCATGTTCCCAGACTTGGGTAATCCTACGAGATACTTGGTAGAAGGATTGTTCGTCAACCTTGACCTTGCAATGCTCTTCATCGCAGCTTCCCTCTTTGTAAATATTTATGCCCATTCTGGTGCTATTTCTACAATCACAAGAGGAATTGTCGAGAAGATTAATAACAAGTGGCTTTTGATGAGCATCATGGGCGTTCTCATGCTTATTCCTGGAGCCCTCACAGGTGCAGGAAGTGTATCTATCTTCGTCCTCGGCGGTATCGTAGATACAGTTCTTGAATCATTGGGAATTAATAAGAGAAAGAGAACAGTCTTTATCTTCTTCTTCGCTATTATGTCCGCAGCAGCTCCTCCAATTAACCTTTGGACAATGCTTATGACAGCACAGGCTAACATGCCATATGTCGGCTTCACATGGTTGCTTCTGGTTCCAATCCTTATTGCCAGTGCAATCTGTATCGTATTCATCGGATGGGGTGCAAAACCAGTAGATAAGGAAGAAGTATTGAAGAAGATCCCTGAAAAGACAGAAGGCATGACATGGTGGAGAATCCTCCTTCCTGTCGCAACAATCGTCGCCCTCTTCTTGGTATCTCTCTATCTTCCTTGGAACATTCCTGTTCTCGGTCTTCCTCTTATGTTCGTCATCTCAGCTCTCGTTGCATTCTTGTGTAACCCTGTGAAGACAACAGGAAAACAGTGGCTGGGAATCCTTGATGGAACAATGGAGCAGGTATTCCCATTGGTCGCCAACGTTCTCTCAATCGGAGTATTGCAGAGCGCAATGGCAGCTACAGGCGTCAGAGGTCTCATCGGATCCACATGTGTAGGCTTACCATTGGTACTCATCTACTCTTTGATCCTCATCGTTGGACCTATCTGCCAGGGATGCTTCAACTACGGTTGTTCAGTCGTACTCGGAGGACCACTTATCTTCATGTTCAACACAATGGGCATGGACGTAACTGTCATCTGTGCAGCTCTTTCACTGATATTCCCAATCGGAGACTGTCTGCCTCCATCAAGAATTGTTGGAAGACTTGCCTGCGAAGAAACTGGATACACAGATTCTTATATGGGTTTCTTGAAGACAGCTTTGGTTCCAATTCTTGCAATTGGTTTGATCGCAGTACTAATGATTGTGAAACCAATATGGTTCACATTCCTTTACTAAGGGAGGATATAAGATGGTATTTTTGGAAAACCTCATCCATATCCTGTATTTCGTAATGGCAGGCCTTATTGGAGCCAGCTTTCTGAAGAGTTTCTTCAAGAGAAAGAAGAACCAAGGTATCGTATTCGACATCATGTATGCATACTGTATCATTCCATTCCTCTTGAGAATTCTCTACATCAAGTGAGGACAGGGTAATGGAAAATACAAAGAAAAGATTAATCATTAAGATCGTTATTCTGGTCATCGCTCTGGCTATCGCCGCTGTGGCTGCAGTGGACTTCTGGACACTGAGACACTACAAGGAAAAGATTGTTACTTCTCCATACCTTACGGAAGTCAAATGGTTCAGTGACTATGTGCCTTCTTTGAAGAATACTTGGCTCGATACCCCTGTATTCATCTTCGACAGTGGTGTTGAAGGAGGAACAGTATTTATCAACGGATGTCCTCATCCATATGAGCCAGCATCAACAATGGCTGCATATCTCATGATTGAGAACATCGCAGTTGAGAAGGGAAAAGTCATCATCGTTCCAAGATGTAACTTCTCAGGTAGTACAGAAGGTATGGCAGGAGACGCCTACCCGATGTTCTTCTCTGTTGAGACAGAATGGGGCGAAGAAAAGTACAAGGTCGGAGACAGATACACCAACCCTCTGGACCAGTGGCCTGATCCGTTCACATATGTCAACTATCCTAGTGGACAGAATCTCGCTTACCAGGATATCAGAAACCTTAACAGAACATATCCTGGAAGAGAAAACGGAACTATCTCCGAGCGTGCTGCATATGCAGTACTGGAAATCATCCGCAACGAGAACGTTGACATCGCCATCGATATGCACGAAGCAGAAATCCTCTACCCTGTTACATCTACATATGTAGCACCAGCAAAGGTTCTCGACAGGGAACACTTCCTGGAGACAGGTGAGATGGTATACGTAGAACCAGAAGAAAGCTCATTGGACATCGCCATGATGGCTGCAATGAACATCGATCAGTTCTTGATGAAGTGTTCTGCTTCTCCAAACACTCTCCACGGTCTCTCTCACAGAGAATGGGCTGACTGGTCTGATGCACTCACATTCCTTATGGAAACTCCTGAAATCTTCATCGACAAGATCACAGGACCAAGGACAGAAGACCTTGTGTACACAGGTTCAGACGAGTTCCTCCAGAGAGTCACCGACAAGGGTCTCACATACTTCCCATATGAAATGGAGTTTGGTACTCCAATGTGGTACAGAGTCGGAAGACACCTTTCAGGTGCAATGGAAATCATCAACTGGGCAAGCCTCTTCTATCCTGAGAAGGAGTGCATCGTATCCTGGCCTCTCTACGACGAGATGGAGGAAATTGAGAATCAGGGTATCGACAGCGTCGGTTACTTCCTGAAGAACCCCAACGCTCCTGAGAACAAGGACAGAGTATTCACAGTCTACTACAAGCCCGTAGACAACAATTGACAAGCGAATGTCGGGGGAGAAAGCCCTCTCCCCCGTCTGTATAAGAAAATAGCTTACTATTTAAGGAGTGGCTTATGAAAAAACGTATCGCTATTACAGCGCTCTTACTCGTCTGCTTCGCACTGCAGAGTGTATTTGCCTGTTTCATCACCGGAGTTGGAAGACTCGCTTCCACCGACGGCTCGACCATGACTTCACACACATGTGACAGTACAGGCGACGACCTCAGACTCTGGCTCATTCCTTCCATGGAAGAAGGCTCCGAGAGAGACGTAGTCGTCAGCGGAAGAAAGGATGCCGACTATTCAAACTTCCCAGAAGTGAAAGATTATGGTTCAAGAGGAATCGTAATGGACACTTATGTTAATGATAAGGATACTTATCAGTACCTCCATGCAATGTATTCATTTGCAAACGAGAAGGGTGTCACAATGAACGAATCCACATGTGGCTGGACAGCTGACCAGCGCAAAGTATTCGCAGAATATGAAGGAATCTGGGACTGCTACATGCTCCAGGATGCAGCTCTTGAAAACTGCGCAACAGCAAAAGACGCTGTAGTATTCATGGGAGAGAAGATCTCTGAGCAGGGTTGGAACGGCTGGCCAGAATGTATCATTATCGCAGACGGAACAGATTTATGGGCATTTGAGGCTTATGGTGGAAACATGTGGTGTGCTTTCAGAGTTCCAGATGATGCATTCTTCTTCTGTGCTAACCGCTGTAGAATCGATTTCTGGGAAGAAGACAGCGACACATACCTTTCAGATCCTAACATGAAGCAGTTTGCTATCGACACAGGACTCTGGAATGGCGAAGGTGAATTCAGACCTTGCCAGGTATTCGCAGCTGGTAACTACTCATTCAGTTGTGTCGGAAGAGAATGGAGAGCAATCTGCAACGTTGAGAACGAATATTCAGAAGCTTTCAGAGCAAACGAAGACCTCGCTCTTACAGCAACACCAGACGACGACTTCCCTCTCTACATCATTCCTACAGAGAAAGTCTCCGTCCAGACAATCTTCGACATCTGTGGCGACCACTACGAAGGAACAAGATATGACAATACAAAGAGCGCTTATGCTGGTATGTACGGCAACGTATACTCTGGTTCTTATGAATACAGACCGACAAGTGTTCCACAGTGCACATATTTCCAGATTTCAAACGTCAAGGCTTGGCTTCCTGAAGAAGTCAGATGTCTTGTCTATTTCGGATGGGGTGCACCAAGCACAACTTATATGACTCCTGTCTTCGCTTCTCAGACTGAACTGGCAGACCACTTCGGCCGCGGAACAAGATATGAGTACGATCCTGAATCAGGATGGTGGAACGAAGCACTTGTCCAGACAGCTGCTACAATCAACTATGCTGATGCAATCCAGGTCATCAGAGAGCTGAGAGACCCAATCATGGAGAAGCAGTATGAAGTTACATTCGCTATCCAGAACCAGGCTGCAAAGATGATCAAGAATGGTCAGAAAGATGCTGCCATCGATCTTTTGACAACTTATGCAAACGGACAGGCAGAGATGTGGTTCGACCTCTACAACGACCTCAGCGAATACCTGCTTGCCAGATATGTTGTCGGCAGAGTCAACATGGCCAAGGCTCCTGTTCTCCATCCTGACTGGTGGAAAAAGGTCCTCACTTCCGTCTCCTACATCCAGAAGTAATCTGGGAAGGAATAATTTATGAAGAAAGCAACAAAATTTTTTGCAATCGCACTTGCCATCGCATTGGTGGCAGTTCAGGGAATCGCAGCTTGTACAGTCTTTGCAGTAGGCAAGGGTGCTACAGTTGACGGATCCACAATGGCAACTCACTCATGTGATTCTACTTCAGACGACCTTAGAGTATGGATCATTCCATCCATGCCAGAAGGAACTGAAAGAGATGTCGTCCTCGACGGACGTGCAGGTGCAGACTATTCCCAGTTCCCAGCAGTCAAAGACTATGGTAAGAACGGTATGGTCCTCGACACATACACAACAACAAGAGACACAAACCAGTATCTCCACGCTATGTATTCCTTCATGAACGAGAAGGGTCTCGCAATGGGCGAATCCACTTGTTCTTATGACAGAAATAGCGAACAGGGAAAGAAGGTCAGAGCTGCATTCGACGGAAAAGAAGGTATTTATGACTGCTACATGCTCCAGGACATCGCTCTTGAGAACTGTGACACAGCTCGCGAAGCAGTTGAGTTCATGGGCGCTCTCGTAACAGAGTATGGCTGGAATGGTGCTGCTGAGTGTATCGATATCTGTGATGGAAACGAAGCATGGGTATTTGAAGTCTACGGCGGAAACATCTGGGTTGCTGCAAGAGTTCCAGATGACTCCATCTTCGTAGCTGCAAACAGAGCAAGAATCAACTTCTTCGTAGAAGGCGATCCAGATAACTACCAGTACACACCTGGAATCAAGGAATTCGCCATTGAGAACGGCCTCTGGGACGGACAGGGCGACTTCATTCCTTGCTTCACATTCGCTCCATATCCATACAGACCATACTCCACAAGAAGAGAATGGGCTGCAATGATGGCTCTCAATCCTACTCTCAACCTCGATCCAGAAGAACACGATACAGACCGCAACTGGCCTTGCTTCGTAAAGCCTCAGAACAAGGTTACTGTCCAGGATATCTTCAACATCTATGGAAACTACTACCAGGGCACAGAGTATGACATCACAAAGTCCATTTGGGGCGGCCAGTTTGGCGATCCTCTCAATCCTGCACAGGATTTCACACAGAGAGCAATCAACAGCTACAGATGTACATACCTCCAGATTGCTCAGGTCAACGCTGCTCTTCCTGAAGAAGCAAGATGTCTCGTATGGTTCGGTTGGGGTGCTCCAAGCGTAACATACCTCACACCGCTCTTCGGTTCCCAGACTTCTCTCCCCGAATTCTTCGGCAGAGGTATCAGATCAGAATATGATGCAGAATCCGGTTGGTGGAACGAAATAGTTGTACAGCAGCTCTCCAGAATCAACTACACAGCAGCAATCGAGGACGTAAAGGCAGCAAGAGACGGCAAGATGACAGTGCAGTTTGCACAGACAGCAGCCATCCAGGAAGTTGCAGCATCCCTCATCGGCATGGGCAAGACAGAAGAAGCAGTTGCTATGCTTACCAACTACTCCAACATGCAGTCCAAGATGTGGTTCAACACTTATGAAGAACTCGCTGACACACTCCTCTCCAACTATATGCTGGGA
>JALFYG010000083.1 GCA_022784805.1 Spirochaetales bacterium | reverse complement strand
CGTAGGAGATGCTTATTCCTCTCGAAAGAGAGGATTTTTTATTTATCTATGGTATACTCTCTAAGAGAGAAAGGGATTGATTCTATCAATAAGAGTCTTTTCTCTTTTTAATCTTTTGGCACATTGAGAGAGGAGCTATGAACAATAAGTACAAACAGATTCTATTTGACGTCATCAAGATGACATCTCTCATTGTTCTCTTCACGCTTCTTTCTATTCTATTCAGAAAGCTAGGCTTTCCTGAGACAAACATCGTTGTCATTTATATCCTGGCGGTTCTTCTCATATCCCTTGTCACCACTGGTTATGTCTTTGGGATAATGGGATGTGTCATCTCTCTTTTCTGTTATAACTATTTCTTTACTCTCCCCTACCACACTCTTGCTGTAAGTGACCCAAACTACATGATCACATTTATCATCATGCTTGCTACATCTTTCATCACCTCAACTATCACAGCAAAAGAGAAAGTATTGAGGGAGACAGCAACAGAAAAGAGTGAAGAGAACCAGATTCTCTACCAGCTCACATCATCTCTTTCAGACGCACCGGACGCAGAGAGCGTCATGACAATTGCAGTTAAGAGCATCTCCCGTCTCTTACAGTGCAATACTGGTGGCTTCTATCTTGGTGGACAGATATCATCCCCATTATTTATACAGACTCTTGGGAAAGAGATAATTCACAGAAATACTGATGACAAAGAAGAGTTACGTATCTCCCTTACAGGACTAAGGGAAGAATACCTGGAGAGTGAAGATGTTCTTTCTTTCCCAATAAATGGAAGAGAAAACCTCTTGGGGGTGATCAATATCAGCAAGGATGTGGAGATGACCACCCTTGAGTCCAAGAAGAATCTTTTACACTCTATCATCGAAAACATTGCCATGGCCCTCGATAGAATAGAAATAACAGAAGAGAGAGCCAATGTAAGGGAGACAATGGAAAGGGAAAGGGAGAGAGCAAACCTATTAAGAGCCATTTCCCATGACCTAAGAACCCCTCTCTCTGGAATAATGGGTACATCAGAAATCCTAATCGATATGACCCCCTCTCCTGATAAACGACAAGTACTTTTGAAAGGAATCTATCAAGACGCTGCATGGCTGAGGGACTTGGTGGAGAATATTCTCTCCCTTACTCGTCTCCAGGATGGCAAGATCCAGATCCATAAAGAAATGGAGGCTATGGAGGAAGTCATAGGAAGCGCTGTCTCCCATATAGAGAAAAGCTTTGAAGAGAGACATATTACCGTTGAGACACCTCTCTCATTTAAGCTTGTCCCTATGGACGCCAAGCTTATTGAGCAGGTAATCTACAATCTTTTGGATAATGCTGTAAAACATACAGAAACAGAAGAAGAGATCAAAGTCATCCTCTCCTATTCATCAAATAGCGCAGAGTGTGCTGTCATAGACAATGGAGAAGGCTTGATAGAGGAAGATATCCCTTCCCTCTTTGATCTCTTCTATACATCGAAGACCAGAAGTTCTGATGCAAAGAAGGGCATGGGATTGGGTCTGGCAATCTGTAAGACAGTAGTTGAAGCTCATGGAGGAAAGATCACTGCCTCCAATAGAAAGGACAAGAAGGGAGCTGAATTTGTATTCTCCCTTCCTTTGGGGGAATAAGATGGAAAGAATATTAGTCATTGAAGACGACCAGCAGATACAGAACTTTATGGCATACGCTTTAGAAAACGCAGGCTTTGAAGTTATAAGCGCCCTTAACGGCAAGGATGGAATATCCCAGATGATAATGAGAAGCCCTGATCTCATTCTCTTGGATCTGGGCCTACCAGATATTGATGGAATGGATGTACTTAAGAAAGTAAGGGAGAAAAGCGAAGTTCCAATCATCATAGTGTCTGCCAGGGACCAAGACAAAGAAAAGGTGACAGCTCTCGATGAAGGGGCTGACGACTACCTTACAAAGCCCTTCTCCGCCACGGAGCTTATGGCGAGAATAAGAGTTGCCTTGAGGCACTATAAGAGAATGAATACTCTTCCTGAGAAGGGAGATGATCACTCTATATATGAGTATGGTGACTTGAAGATAGATAACGGCGCTCATATGGTGTGGAAGAAGGATGAGGAGATACATCTCACTCCCCTGGAATACCAACTATTGTTACTGTTTATAAAGAATCCAGGTAAGGTTTTGACTTATAGGACAATACTCAAGACCATTTGGGGGGAAGGATATGGAGAAGACACGCAAGTCTTGAGATCTGTAATGGCTTCAACAAGAAGAAAAATCGAAGAAAACCCAGCAAAGCCTCAGTACATTGAAACGGAAATCGGTGTTGGATATAGACTGAAAGAGCTCTGATACAGAGTTTTCACACACACTTTCTTTTCCCACAGTTTTCTCACAAGGATAGAAAAAAACTTATGGAAAACTAACACCTCCCTTTGAATTTTCTACACACATTTTATATGTGTGAAATTATCCTCCAACTATAGGTATGGAGGATTTTTGTTTTCCTCATCAAGAATCTATAAAACTGGCTTCTGAAAGGAGATATCTGATGATTTTCAAAAAGAACAAAATGGAGAAAAAGACAGCCATGGTCGTTGGATGCAGCAACTTGGGTGTAAGAGTTGCTTCAGAGCTTTCCATTAATCAATGGAATGTGGTTGTCCTGGATATCAACAGAAATGCCTTTCAAAAACTTCCTCGCTATTATGGTGGTGAAACACATATATCAAACGCCACAAACTTGGAAAGACTGGAAGAAGCTGGGATCAAGGATATAGGCTTATTTATCGTCGCAACGGACAGCGATGAAGTAAACATTGCTTCAGCCCAAATAGCAAAGGTTTTATATGACGTCAAAAACGTAGTTGCCAGAATAAGAGACCAAGAGAAGTCCAAGCTTCTTGAAGACTTAGGAATAAAGATTATCTGTCCCCCTTCCCTCTCTATCCAGGAGATCAACGAATATATCGGAGGAAAAGATGAGTGACAATTTGTTTTCAAGTAAGAGAGTAATAATAGTAGGCTCCTACATAATTGAAAGAGCCATTGCATCCAATCTATTAAAGAAGGGTTGTAGTGTCACTGTAGTCAGCGATGATATAAACGATGCTGAAAGGCTTGCTGAAATCAAGGGCATGAATGTAATTAATGGTGACGGCATCATGAGAAGCACCCTTGAGGATGCCTCCATAGATAAGGCAGATATCCTTATCTCTGCAACGGAGAGCGATGAGAAGAATCTGACAATTGCAGAGATAGGAAAGAAATTCTATGGGGTGAAGAAGACAATTGCTCTTCTTGAAGACGGCAACAAGTCATCTTTCTTCTATAAAATGGGTGTAGATAGGGTTATTTCACCACTCAATATGCTCTCTTCAATAATGGAAGAGGAATCTCTGAAGGAAAATATCTCTTCCCATATCCCAGAGGGACTTATTCTCAATGAAATCGTCATTCATAAAGGATCAAGCTTGATCAACAAAAAGCTTTGGGAACTTAATCTACCAAAAGAGATCATAATTTGCTGTATCCTTCGCGGTGACAAAAACCTTATTCCTCGAGGCAATACTACAGTACTGGAAAATGATGTGCTTCTTGTTCTTTCTTCAGACAAAGATATATTAGATAGCCTAGCCTCTTCAGCAAGTATTTAAGGCAATATTCTTAGAAAGAAAATAATGTTAGACTCATTCCATGAAGTATATCCTTGAAACAGAAAGACTGAGACTAAGAGAGCTCGAAGAAAGCGACCTTGATCACCTAAAAGAGACACTACAGGATCCTCTTGCCATGTATGCCTACGAAGGGGCATTCACCGATGAGGAAGCCAGGGCATGGCTGGAGAATCAATTCAAAAGATACAATGAGTATGGCCTTGGTCTCTGGGCTGTTGAGGATAAAGTAACCTCTCAATTTCTCGGTCAGTGTGGACTCACATACCAACCATGGAAAGATGAAATGGTTCTGGAGATAGGATATCTATTTTCCCATAAGAATTGGGGAAAAGGATATGCCTCAGAAGCAGCGAGAGGCGTGAAGAAATATGCTTTTGAAACACTAAAAGAGAAAGAAGTATGCTCAATAATCAGGGCTACAAATACCGCTTCCATGCGTGTTGCAGTAAGAAACGGAATGATTCCCAGGGATACTTTTACCAAGCATTATAGAGGAGTTGATATGCTCCATATTAGATTCATTGCTGAAAATACTCTGTGAGTGTCATCTCTTGGAAAAAGATTGTCCAATTGCATCAAATTCTATGATCTTTTCCTATCAAATAGCTTTATTGAAAGTCATTTTAATCAGATAACTCGCGGAAAGTGGCATAAAAAACATAGATTTCGCGAGTTATCATTGCGATTACACACAAAATGAATTAAACTCAATTCATGGAATGGAATGAAAAAATCATTGGAAGATACTACGAAAAGAGACTATTGCAACAATACTACGATTCAGACAAATCAGAACTGGTAGCACTCTACGGAAGGAGAAGAGTTGGAAAGACTTACCTTATTCGATGTACCTTCAAAGATGAGTTTGATTTCTATTTCACAGGAATATATCAGGGGACAAAAAAGACTCAATTAACTGAGTTTTCAAAGATTCTGGGATTAAAGAGACCCCCGAAGGATTGGTTTTCTGCTTTTGATCTTTTGAAAGAACACCTTCTTTCTTTAAATAAGGAGAAAGTTACTGTTTTCCTGGACGAGTTACCTTGGATGGATACCCCGAAAAGTGATTTCATTCAAGCATTCTCTTTGTTTTGGAACATGTGGCCAATGGGAAAGTCTCTATTGAAACTATATGTCTGTGGCTCATCCACATCCTGGATGCTTGATAATTTCATTGGGGATAAGGGGGGACTTTATGGCAGAACCAAAAGATCAATATATCTTAAGCCCTTTACTCTTTCTGAGACAGAGCAATATCTAAATACAATAAAGAGACTTAATATCAACAGACGTCAGGTTCTTGACATATATATGATGATGGGTGGCATCCCATATTACCTGGATATGCTTGATCCTAGTTTCACTATTAGTCATAATGTCGATATTCTTTTCTTTTCACAAAATGCTCCTTTAAGAACTGAATATGAATTCTTATTTAGATCGTTATATAAAAATGGAGTAAAATATCGAAAAGTAGTGGAGATTATATCAAAAAAACTCAAGGGACTATCAAGAGATGAAATAGTGTCGGAGCTTGGAGAAGATGGAGGATCTATTACAAAGATTCTAAAGGACCTGGAATCATGTGACTTCATCAGATCTTATACTGCTTTTGGAAAGAAGAAAAAAGAAGTACTTTATCAACTGACAGATTTGTTCTCTCTTTTCTATCTTAGATTTGTTAAGAACAGCAATACCCAAGATGAAAACTATTGGTCCAACCTACCAGAAGGCCAGAAGCATACATGGGAAGGATATGCATTTGAACAAGTATGCCTTCACCATATCAGGGAGATAAAGGGAAAACTTGGAATATCTGGAATTTTATCCAATGTATACTCATGGAGTGTGAAACCTTTTACTGATGAGAACGGAATAAATTGGGACGGTGGACAGATAGATTTGCTTATTGATAGGCAAGATGATGTGATTAACCTCTGTGAAATAAAATACTCATCAAATGAATACACCATCACAAAGGAGTACGAGAAACACATAAGAGAAAGGACTTCTCTTTTTAGACAAGTTAGTAAAACACGTAAGTCTCTCAATATTACCTTTATATCAACTTATGGAATCAAACATGGTGTAAACAGCAGTATTGTTCAATCAGAAATAACTATGGATGACTTGTTTAAATCAATAGATTAGTGTTATAATTCGCGGAAAGTGGTATAAAAGCCATAGATTCCGCGAGTTATCAAGCTTTTTTCAATTTAGAAAGTAGAGAACAGTTCTGAAATCCAAATCCCTTATAACAATATGAAATGAAGAATGAGATAGATTTTATCAGAACTATTCCATCTTTATTCTTTTAAATCCATTTCTGCAAACGGGTGGTAAACTCGGTCTCTTGGAATTGGAATAAAATATAGGCTACAATCCTAGCTGAACGGTGTGAAGAGGTGACCTGTGGTTCAAGATTGGTAGTCTGATGGCAGGTTGCTTCTACA
>JALFYG010000034.1 GCA_022784805.1 Spirochaetales bacterium | reverse complement strand
TGTTCTATTCATGATCCAAAAGCTGCCATTGAATACGCAGAGAAACTTAAGAAACTTTCAGATGAGCTTTCTGATCAGTTCTTTGTGGTCATGAGAACATACTTCGAGAAACCTCGTACAGCTTTAGGCTGGAAGGGTCTTATTACTGATCCAGATATGGACGGCACTTATGACCTCGATAAAGGACTTGAAGTATGTAGAAAGCTTTTGTTGGACATCACTCATATCGGTCTTCCTGTTGGATGTGAGTGTCTCGATCCTATCGTTCCTCAGTACACAGACGAGCTTATGAGCTGGTCAAGTATTGGAGCTCGCACAACAGAGAGCCAGACACACAGGTCCCTTGCAAGCGGTCTCAGTGTGGCCATCGGCTTCAAGAACTCAACAAGCGGTGACTTCACAGCAGCTATCAACGCTGTAAAGAGCGCTAGGGAGCCTGCTGCCTTCATAGGTATCAGGAGAAACGGAGTAATTGCTCAGTTCCATACAACAGGTAATAGTTTTGCTCATATTATTCTTCGTGGTGGAGTCCATGGTGCAAACTACTATGAAAACGATGTAGAAAGCGCTGAGAATGCAATGAAGAAGGCTGGCTTGGAGCCAACCATCGTCATTGACTGCTCTCATGCCAACAGTAACAAAGACTTTACAAGACAGAAGAGAGTCCTTCGTAGCGTAGTTGACCAGAAGGTATGGGGAAACAAATCTATCAGAGGCTTCATGCTTGAATCTAACCTTAATGAGGGTAACCAGTCTATTCCTTGCAACCTAAGCGAACTGAAGTATGGTGTCTCTGTAACAGATGCCTGCATCGGTTGGGAAGAGACAGAGAGAATCATGAGGCATGCTGCTGATATCTTGAGAAGAGCCAAGGAAAATGGCGGAGAGGAGATTCTCTGATGAAGAAGGCACTTGTTTTTCTTGCTGATGGCTGTGAGATGTGTGAAGCATTGTGTGTCGTTGACGTTTTGAGAAGAGCTGGAATCAACGTCATTACAGCAGGTGTTACTGGAGAGAGAGTTGTCTCTTCCCACAATGTTGAGATCAAGGCTGATGTAAAGCTTGAAGATGTCAAAGACGAAGCATGGGATTTGGTCTTTGCTCCAGGCGGAATGCCAGGAGCCACAAATCTAGCTTCCTCAGATAAAGTCAACTCTATCATCATGGATACATATAATAGGGGAAACCTTGTTTCTGCTATCTGTGCTTCTCCTGCTGTAGTATTCGGACCATTAGGACTTGTTAAGAGTGGTAAGGCTACTTGTTATCCTGGATGCGGGGATTTTGCTCCAAACGTTGAATTCCTCACTGATGGAGTAGTGGTGGATGGAAACGTGGTCACAGGAAAGAGTGCTGGCTGGGCATTTGATCTAGGCTTGAAGCTCATCGCTCTTCTTCTTGGAGAAGACAAGGCAGAGAAGGTCAGATCTTCTATCTACTATAAAGACTGATAAGTTTTTAGTTTGAAATATGATTCAGGGTGTCTCAAAGGGCACCCTTAATTAATGGTTGTTTAGTTTGTGGTAGTTCTTGCAGGAATCTCTATTGTTCCTGTCGCTAAAGTATTGCTTTTTGCACTTTCAGGGATTCCATAGTAGTACAGCGCATCTATTCCTGTTGATGAAGCTTTTACATTTTTTGAGTTGTTATTTATGGTAACTTTTCCTGTACAAGTATCATCAATATAAATTGCATAGCCGTCATCAGATTGAATTATGACGGAACTGTCAATGTTGATTGTTGTTGTACCTGTAAAGTTTGCAATCCTAATACAGTAGCCCAATGCTGTACCTGAAGCACCGCTGGTTCTGATAGTTTTGTTTTGTGTAGGATCTTTTCCTGTAATGTTTATTACAATACTTCCGCTCTTACCATAACCATTAATATCAATTCCATAGTCAGATATTCCACTGGCACCAGTAGAGTTAATAGATGCATTATTCATTGTGATAGTTAGGTTGAAATCACTATTATCTGTATTTGTTATTGTGTAATCAGAAGAAATACCTCTTACTCCGTCTTCTAATACTACGCCTTTTGTACCTCCAATCAAGTTGATAGTTCCACCTTTATCGGAGACATCAATTGCGGCATGTCTATATTCTCCATTTGGAATCTTGTTTGACATGATTGCGGCAGGAGCACCTTTTACAGATATTTTTCCGTTTGATTCAGAATAACTTGGGTTGTTTTCATTGAAAACAGAAGTTCCAATATTAAGTACACCACCATTTACAATGAAATCAGTTTTGTATCTTGAAGGAGCAACAACAGATGAACCATAGACAGATGGGCTAGGATTATCTGCAACATTTATTATGTTCAATACAGCTCTGCTTCCAATATCAAAATAAGTTCTTGTCTCTTTCGTAGAATCACTATTTCCCTGATTGCTGGTATCAGAGTTGATGATATTCTTTCCATTCATATTAATGGTGACGAATCTATCGACCAAATCTTTCTTGAAAGTGTTGTTTGTAGACACAAAGTTGTAGTCATTCTTTGGATCTATTGTATAGATAACTTCTTTGAAATCTGTTCCATTGAAATTCTTAATATCGTTTTCTTTGCTTACACTTCCATCTGGGTTTACGATATTAGATGATCCAATCAGAGTATAAGAACCACTGATTGTTGTTGTAAGACCGCCTCTGATTACAAAACCGATACAGTCAGTAAATATAGATACTGCTGTATCATATACATGGAAAACAGCATAATAAACGCCTGGCTCATAGGAAGCAGAGAAGAAATACTCTTTGTTGTCGGTGTTTGTAGTAGGAAGGTTATTTGATACAACTTCAAATACACTACTCTCATTCATCTTATATAAAGAGACTGTTGCAGAAGGAACTGAGAGTCCAGAGAGAACATAAGAATCAATAGAGAACGTTCCATAAGTATTCTCGGTTTCAAACTGAACAGTGATGGTCGTAGTGTTAAGGTTGATGTAAGTATTTCGTACACTGGCTTTACATACATAGTTTGTACCTACGGAACCATCAAGAGTGCTTGTGTCTCTTTCCGAGAACAATACTTCAACATCCCAAAGACCCTGGCTTACAATAATTCCATTTGAATCAAGTCTTTTATAAGTAGTGCTAGTGGACATGTCACCATAGGAAGAACCTGTTCCTTTGTAGATAGTCCTATAGTAGATATTTAAAGTGTCTAATGGATCTGTAATTGTTGCAGTAAGACTTCTTGATGAGTTTTCTGTGCCAATTCCGACTCTGCAAAGCTGCATTGTTTCAGGGGAACAAGAAGAAATAAGAATAAGAACAAAAAGCGCCAGTAATGTTACTGTCGCCTTTCTAAACGCGCTAATATTCTTGTGTCCCTTATCTTTCATCTACAATAGTTTAACGGTTTAGTGTTACACAATGCTGACAAAACAGAAAAAGATGTAATTTAAAGTGTATTAGTTTTTCTTATTGCTGATTTTAATTGAGTCAATATCAGAATAATCAGAAATCTGTATAGGATTTTTGAGCCAATTAATTTTGCGTTTTTCTTCTTAAAAGTATTAGTGCTCTTAATTGAATGTTCTGGAAGTCATTGCAGGTTCAATCTGTGTTCCATCCTTATAAATCTTCACATCTGAACTATTTGATGCACTTAATGCCCCATAAGCGCCATAGATGGATGAAGTGCTGTCGTAGTTGATAGTTATATCACCGGTACAGTTTCTGAGAACTATTCCGTTTCCGTTTGTAGAGCTAATCGATGAATTGTTTTTAAGCGTAATGGTTAGAGATCCTGTGAAGCTATCGATCATTATTCCTGATTCAGGAGTAGAACTACTTAGGGTAGCGTTGGAGCTTGAACAGTTAGTTGTAATGGATCCATTATAGAGATATATTTCTATCTCTCCACCTTTTCCGTCTGCATATATTACAATACCCTGTGCATCATCTGAATATCTATCATCTGATTCCACGTCTCCTGTGACGTTTATCCTGGCTCCGTTCAATACTTTGATGGTTGAACCGATATCATAAGTAATAGTAGGAGTCAGATTGTCATTTGTGAGGGTAGTGGACCAGCTTGAAATACCAACAAAGCCCTGAAGCTCTACGCTTCCATCCAATGTGACGTTTCCACCGGAACCGGAAAGGTTTATTGAACCTTGCTTTGTTTCTCTAGATAACATAGTCTTGTCTGTTTCACAGTTATCAGCATCGGGACCAATGAAGATAATGGATGAATTTGATATTGATTCCAATGCTCCCTCTCCGATGACGTTAAGCATTGGCCTTCCAGCATTCTCTGCTGTCAAGTCCGGGCCATTCAACTCAATATTTGTTTGAAGTCTTCTATTCTTTTTATGTGCAGAGTTTGTCTCTTGTATTTCAAGGAATGTGGCTTTATATTCTATCTCTTTCCAGTCGGCGGAAACCCCGCTGGCTCTGCCACGTGGGTAGTTGATGGTTCTCATCCTTTAGATGCATTTATCTTGAACACTCTCGTACAATTGTATAGCAAAGTGTATAATAAAATTATTTAATTACAATAAATACAAGAAACTATTCTAAAACTAATTACTACTTTTAAATGATGTTTGAAAATATTGCTTTGTTATTACAGTAACATTTGATTGTAATTTTATACATTTTTACAGCCTTTAAGTAGAACTAAAGATTCTTTTCAATTAAAGTTTCAAGGCTTTTGTATAAAAAGGAGAAGTTATGGAAAACTTTGGAATTCTGGGGCTTATCCCTCCAGTATTGACAATCACTTTGGCTTTCATCACCAAAGATGTTGTCATATCCCTCTTTATAGGAATCATATCAGGAGCATTGATCGTAGCTGGAGGTAATCCTGTTGCCGCTCTTTTGAGATTCACAGATTTATTGGCTGATGTTTTGACAGATGGTTGGAACATCAGGATCTTCTTGTTCTGTGCCTTACTTGGAGGCTTGGTTGGTATTCTCAGCAAGACAGGAAGCGCAGAGGCTTTCGGTAGATGGGCAAAGAAGAAGATCAATGATCCAAAGACAAGCCTTCTCTTGGCTTGGCTCTGCGGTATCATCATCTTTATCGATGATTACTTTAATTCCCTTGCTGTGGGAACAGTCATGAGACCAATTGCAGACAAGAATAAGATCTCAAGGGCAAAGCTTGCTTGGGTTCTCGATTCTACAGCTGCACCTGTCTGTATTCTTGTCCCAATTTCTTCTTGGGTCATTACAGTAATGAGTATTCTCAAGGGTAGCGAAGGCTTCGATACCTTTGGTATCACAGAATTCTCATTCTTCATTAAAGCTGTTCCTTATAACATCTATGCCATTCTCACTCTCATAATGGTTCTAACCATTATTCTTACTGGTCGTGATTACGGTCCGATGAAGAAGAGCCAGAAGCTTGCAGAAAAAGGAATACTTTATAACGCAAATTATGGTGAAGCTCCAGGCGAGATGAAAGGTGAGGAGAAGACAGATAATGGCAGGGCAAAGATGATCGATATGCTGTTGCCTATCATAGTTCTCATTGTATCAGCTCTCTTTATGTTCCCATTTGTCACATGGATGCTTTCTGTTGACGGAGAGTCCATCATGACAATAGGAGAAGCTGCAAGAAGCATGTCTCTTGGAGATGCTTTCAATAATACTGATGCTTCAATGGCTCTCTGGTATGCTGTAATAATCACAATCATCTTTACATACATCTATTATCTATATCG
>JALFYG010000296.1 GCA_022784805.1 Spirochaetales bacterium | reverse complement strand
ATCATGTCCTACGAGTTGAAAACTTCCCTGAAGAGGTACGTTTCATCCCCGTACTCCTGTTCATAATACCCGTTTTCGGGGCTGAAACGCAGTTTTTTACCAAAAAGGCTGGTTATTCTGATTTCTCATGCGTAACTGCTAATTCTCAAGGCCTTTGGTGTTCAGCCTGTTGAGCCGACACTTAATGGTGTGGATGAACTCTTGAAGAAAGATTACAAGAATGTAGTCCTGCTTCTTCTTGATGGCATGGGAATATCTACAATGGAGAAGATCCTGGATAAACAGGGAGCATTTTGGAGTAATCTTCTCTTTCCATATTCTTCAGTCTTCCCGGCAACCACAGTTGCTGCAACAACTAGCGTTCTTTCAGCCCTGCCTCCTGTCTCCCATGGCTGGCTTGGTTGGGATAACTATTACCCAGGAGTGGGAGAAAACGTTACTGTATTCCTTAACCGTAAGCAGGGTACTGGCGAAATTCTCTCTGTAAACTGCGCTGAGAAGTTCACCCCTTATAAATCCATCATCACATTGATCAATGAAAATGGTGGAAAAGCCTATGACTCTTCTCCATTTATCGCACCATACCCGAAGACTCTCGATAGTGTGTTGAAGAGGGTAAAGAGTCTATGTAATGAAGAGGGAAGAAAGTTCATCTACGCCTATTGGACTGACCCAGATTACCTCTTGCATGGCTTTGGCTCTGAAAGTAGTGAAGTAAGGGATGAGCTTAGAAATATTGAAGAGAAAGTATCAAAACTTGCCTCATCTATCTCCGACACCCTCTTTCTTATTACTGCTGACCATGGGCACATAGATACAGAGGGTGTCTACATCAATGACTATCCTGAACTTATGGACACTCTCATCAGGCTTCCTTCCTTGGAGCCAAGAACACCTAACTTCTTCGTAAAAGAAGGAAAGAAGGATGAGTTTAAGAGAATATTCCTGGATCTATTCTCAGATGACTTTGTCCTCTTGGATAGGGAAGAAGTGTTGGAAAAGAAGCTCTTTGGAAGAGGAAAGGAACATCCTCTCTTCCCGGAGATGCTTGGTGATTATCTCGCTTACTCCAAAAGTGACAAGACTATCTTTTTCTACGGAGAAAGACTTAAGTCCATGCATGGCAGCATGACAGAGGATGAGATGATCATTCCTCTTATAGCCTTCAAATAAAAGGGGAAAACAAATGACTTATTACAAAGAACATAAACTAAAAGACGGCAGAATTCTGATCCTTAGAAATGGAGAAAAAAAGGATGCCGAGGGTGTTCTCAATAACTTTATCAAGACCCATGCTGAGAGTGACTACCTTCTCACATACCCTGAAGAGTGTACTTTCACTGTAGAAAAAGAAGGAATGTACCTGGAAAAGAAGAAAGAGAGCGAGAGGGAAATTGAGATAGTCGCCATCGTGGACGATAGAGTTGTGGGGACTGCAGGCGTAGACGCCATAGGAAATGTCATGAAACTAAAACATAGATGTTCCTTTGGTGTAAGTGTTGAAAAAGCTTATTGGGGACTAGGAATGGGAAGAGCTTTGACAAGCGCTTCCATTGAATGCGCCAAGACCGCTGGCTACCTACAAATGGAACTGGACGTTGTGAAGGACAACGAGAGGGCAGTGAAGCTATATGAGTCATTAGGCTTTGAAACTTATGGTGAGAATGAAATGGGATTTAAGACTCGGGACGGGAAGTATCAGAGCCTTGTTTTGATGAGAAAAGTTCTCTAAAGAGAAAGAGTATATGTGCCTTTTTCTCTCTTTTTGATATAGTTGACGTGAGGTGAGAATATGGAAAAGACTCTTGTAATCGGATCGTGTACTGTAGATATTGTAATCCCGACACCTCGTCTGCCTTCTTCTACTGATTCCATCAACTCAGGAGTCCACCATTATGCCTTGGGGGGATGTGCTTATAACGTATCCCAGATGCTGAGACTTCTTTCCGTCCCTTACTTACACGGAGTTACCATTGGTAGTGGTATCTACGGGGACTTTGTCAAAAAAGAACTGGAAGAGAAGGGTATTCCTATTTTTCGTACATCTACTGAGCCACATGGTGCATGTATCTGCCTAGTGGAAGAAAGCGGAGAGAGAAGCTTTATTGCTTATCATGGAATTGAGTATAAGTTTGATAGGAAGTGGTTCTCTTCCACAGACCTCTCTTCTTTCTCTTCTGTATATCTCTGTGGATTGGAGCTAGAGGAGGAAACAGGGGGAGAGATAGTGGCTTTTCTTGAAGAAAAGAGATTTACGAATATCTACTTTGCTCCTGGTCCAAGACTACTGACCATCAATAATAGCTTTGTTGACCGCATCTTTGCCCTTCATCCTATCATTCATCTCAATGACCAAGAGATCATTAGCTATACCAAGGATTCAGATATAGAGAGGGCAATGAAGAAGTTGAGAGCTATGACTGGAAATGATGTCATCGTGACAATGGGAAAAGATGGAGCGATTATTCTCTCTGACGATGGTTTTATTCATGAAAAAAGCAGAGAAACAAAAGTCGTAGACTCCATTGGTGCCGGTGACTGCCATCTTGGCACTTATATTGCCTTCAGAAGTATGGGGGAAGATAAACGTGAAGCTTTAAAGAAAGCAAACCTCTTTGCCTCTGAAGTTGTTAGGCATGAGGGACCTACACTTTCCAAAGAAGATATAGAAAAGCTTATTTGATAAATTTCTGTTTATCTTTTGTTTGTTGATTTCTTTGATAATTCTTTGCCTATTTTGCTAATTTGTAGAATTCTCTTTGCTAAAATGCCTAAATTAACAAAGAGACTTTGCGTATTTTTGAAATTCCTTTGTTTATTTTTAGAATAAACTTGAATTAGCAAAGAGATTGAGCATAACTAAAGATGTTATGGCTTATAGTTTTTATTAAAGGGAAACAGTTGCTTTTGGTGTTTCTATGGTCGAAAATATCAACATGAGATCGCCACTTTCATATCAGATGACAGATTCTGATTCTGCTCCCATTGCACTTATCAACGCCCTTTCACTTCTTTATGAAAGGGAAGAGCTGGATTCTTTGATCATTGAAGGGATTTATGCCCTCTCTTTCAGCTTGTTGAGAAAGAATGGAAATGTGGAGCATATTTCATCTTTCTTGGAGATGGAAATGAAAGAGAAGGGACTG
>JALFYG010000268.1 GCA_022784805.1 Spirochaetales bacterium | reverse complement strand
ACCTCAATCCAATAGAGCAGGTCTGGAGGAAGACGAGGAAGGAAGTCACCCACAACCGCTACTTCTCAAACATTTCTGAACTGACAAAATCTCTGGATGATTACTTTGAAGGATACAACGTTGCCAACGAGGAGCTTTCTTCCCTGTGCTCTTTTAAGTACAAAAATTAATATCGTTTACTATAACTCTAATGGCCTGTTGGTGCAGATTGCTTTTAACAACAGGACAATGTAGTTTCTAACAACTAATAACCTATTTTTTCTTCTCTGAACTTTCCCAATAAGGTGTCTGTACGAGATTCTTTCATAACAAGTATCTTTATTTCGTCGTTTTTGTCATGACACCACACTCAGTAAGCATCTTTTTTACTACTTCGTTAATAGAAAGGGCTGGATTGTCTCGATAATATGAGTATCCGCAGTGTTTTATCAATTGCTTCCTGTTCCTAATGTTTTGCTCCGCAAGTTTATCCGCTCTTCGTACTGCTGCTTTGACATCATTTAATGAGAGCTTTCCAAGACATCGCTTGAAAGCCGCTTCCTGCTTGTAATGGTCAAGGTCTTCAAATTTTTCTCCAAAAGCTTGCCGAATTGGAACTAGGTATTGTTTTCTACTGCTGAATGGCCCAAAACAGTCTTGTTTATGAAGTATCATCCATAGTTCGAATGTGAAGTTGCTATAACCAAGCTGGTACTTAATGTTCTTTTGTTCCTTTGCTTCTTTCATCTCCTTTAAGATGTTTTCAAATTTCTTTAAATGATCATTATCTGTGCTTTCCACATCACAAACATGAATTATTTCCGGAGAGACCTTTGCATTTGTTCCTTTGTAAAAACTTCTTGGACTTTGTTGAACCTTTGGGACAATAGACGCATTATAGGAACGTCCTTCGTAATTGTTTATCTGGTTTTTAAGCCAGAGAAAATACCATTCTTCAGTTTCACCTTCAACTGTAAGGATATATTTCTTTGTCTCCAGCATTTTCACTTATCCTCGCTATTTGTGATGATTCTCTTAAGAATTGAACTGAAATCAATCTCGTTGATGGCACCATATCTGTTTATGAAATAGTTGCTCATATAATCTTCTCCCTTTCTGATTCCATCTTTCGTCTTGAAATCAGAAAGAGAATAATGGGAACTATGTTTTGTTTCGGAATCTCTTTCGACGAATTTGATTTCATCTCTCCTAAATAAAGATGCATCCAGGAATATAGGGTTATGAGTATTGAAGATTAGCTGGGCATGATTCTTATTAATCTCATCATTATGAAAGATTGAGATTATGTTCATCAAAGCCATCGGATGAATGGAAGCATCAAATTCGTCCACAGCAAGAGTTCCTCCGTTTATAAGCGCGTTTATGACGAGAGGGAACTCGTTGATAAATCGGATGGTACCATAGGATTCGAATGCGTCAGCAGGGATAGCAACTTTATTGTTGCTGAAAATAGAACAAAGCACTACATCTTCCCCTTCGTCAGTAGAGCGATATCCCAAGGCATTTGAATTGATGCCAAATTCTTTTGCTGCTTGTGTCAGGGTAGTTTCCACATATATTGTATTGTCTTTCGGCTCTGCAAACTTTCTCATGACTTTGATTGCGTCTGAGCGGTAAATGACTATAAATTTATCTGAGAACCAGTTTGTGATCATATCTACAAGTTCCTTGGCGAATATATTCTTGAATCCATTGGTCAGAAAGAGTTCCGTGTCAGAAAGACTGTTTTCTGCAATCTCCTTTGTTTTCGGGGTTATTCTTTTTATGCTTTTGTTGGACAAATGACGGATTGATGAGGGCAGGGCTACTTCTAGATTTGCTCCTCTGGAAAAGATTTCTTTATTATTGACCAAAAGCTTTTCCCCCAGAATTTTTCTTTCATAGTCTTTGGAGAGGAAACAGCCAAGATCCATGACCAGTGAATACTCGATAAGAAGCTCTTTCTCAACAAAAGAAATAGAGATTTCTGTTGGAGAGCTATTCCCATCACAGTTTGGAATGAGTTCCAGTGAAGACGAAGCAATATTAGGGGTGATATCAGAATCACTGTTCCTTATATTCCCTCTGAGAACAATTGTCTTTAATGTTTCCATTGCACCAATTATATTGGTCTTTCCTGATGCATTGGGGCCATAAATGACTGCAGAACAAAGTGCCCTTCGTTCCTTGCTTCCTGCCTTTTGGGAAAGGACACTATAATCAAGTCCAGTCTGTTTTGGAGCTGGTACCATAGAGAATACTGTTTCATCAACAAATGATTTATAGTTTTTGAATCTGAATTCCAATAACATTAATAATTGCTCCTTGTTAATAAAATAATAAGCTATAAATAATGATTAGACAACATAAATACATATAATATTGCGGAAAAATTGCAAAATAAGGCATAAAATTGTTAGATAAGACTAAATAAATTGGATAAAGTGGGATACCTGTAATCATTACACTTGTAGCGTTTGCTCTGATAAAAAACGACAAATACTTTCTGCTTGTTGGACTTTTATAGAACTACTAATAAACGCACGGAAAAACGCACGAATTCTAGAATCATTGACTTGACTGACGTTTTGGATAACGCTTTCTTCACTTGCTAAATTTGAAGCATCATTCTTCTCTTTATCTCTGGGCTTGGAATGATTGATGAATAAATCTCCTATATTCTTAACTTAAAATTTGTATATTAAACTAATTCGTGTTCTTTTCGACTCGTATATGACATTGGTGAACTTATCGATATACAGAAGATCAATGTTTGGGTAATAGGCGAGCCTTATATCGAAGGTCTCGCTTCTTGCATCCTTTTTGTTTTTAAATCCATTTCTGCAAACGGGTGGTAAACTCGGTCTCTTGGAATTGGAATAAAATATAGGCTACAATCCTAGCTGAACGGTGTGAAGAGGTGACCTGTGGTTCAAGATTGGTAGTCTGATGGCAGGTTGCTTCTACA
>JALFYG010000200.1 GCA_022784805.1 Spirochaetales bacterium | reverse complement strand
CATTTACGTCCATATTGACCCGTCAAGAAAGTCATTCCTGAATGGTTTTTGTCATACACAGATTTAGGTCTCATTGTAGGAAGATTGAGTTGCATAAAGATTCACAATTGTCTTGGGGTTTTGATTTTTGCAATTTCCTCTCTTTCTGATAAATAGGATTGGAGGGTTACATGATAAGAATATTGGATATTGATCCTACTAAAGACGGTAAGTACTCGGTCAATATTTCTATTGGAGATTGGTGTTTGCAGCGTATAGTTACTGACTCTGATTTGCAACTGTTATCAGATGAGATAAATGAAGCCAGAGGATTAAGTGGCATCATGGCTACATTCTCATGTTCAGAAGATGAGGCAAATAGAATTAGAAGACATTGGGGATTTCCAGGTTTCAAAGGCAGCTCTGATTGTCAGAATTGTCAATTGAAGGGCGTTGAGTGTTATAAGTGTCTTTTTGTGTGTCAAAGTCCACTTGAACAGGATATGTTTAAAGAGTTCAGGAGACGAGGTATTGAGGTTGTTCTGCAAAGACGAATACGAAAAGATGGAACGTATTATGATGCTCCCGAGGAAGTTGATAAAGAAACAATTCTTACCATTCCTGATTTCTACATCGAATCCGGGGAATCAAAGCTATGTATCTACGCAGATGGTAAAACATATCACTATACAAATGAAGACCAGGGAGTAAGGGATAGGAGCATTGATATTGCATTACAGAACCTTGGATACAAAGTCTTGCGTTATACGGGAACACAAATACGAGGCAATGTAAGTTCTGTTATAGACAGTGTAATGAAAAGTATATGATAGGCTTTGGAGCGTTAAGGTTTTTCACGAACAGATTTGGTGAAGGTCTTGGCTGAAAAAGGGATACGCGTCGATTTAAACTCTTTTTTAGGTGTCTATTAATTTTCAAACAGAGGGTTTCCCAATGATGATTGGGTGCTGAAGAACTTTGATGGATGTAGAGTAGCGGGGGTGCCAAAGATTTTGACACTCCCCTAGCCTTTTGATTATTGCAAAATACAATCATTTAAAATTGCGAATACTATAAGCATGATTTGAAACTGGCTTACCCAAAAGGATAAGACCACGGTATAGGCAGAAATATTCTTCAGCTAAATGCCTCCAACGAAATCTGTTTTCATTAGAAAAAGAAAATTCATACACTCTCTTGATTTGTATCGTCATGATAGTAAGATAAACCATCTAATCGCGTATAAACTACATTGCTTTGATTTTCTGTTGTAATGTAAATATTTATCTCTACAAAACTTATATCTAACTTCTGATAATCAAAATCTATATCGGCAATTATGTCATATATCTTTTTTGCTTCTTTCTCTGCTTCGCTTATCCTATATGAATTAGTTCCTATTAAGAGAAGATCAGTCATGTCTATGTTACAGTAAACACCATTGAATCGATCATATTTCTTTTCTATTTGGCTATAGTCGCAAATTGTTGAGTTAGGCACCCCTTTCATCATGACGCAGCCTTCTTAAATATATTCAAGGTCTTCAATTCCGAGTTCTTTGTGCGTTTCTCATCGTCTCTGAATCTATAGAGACCGAGTATGTCGCTTATCTTGTCCTGGATGCATACTCCGGAAAGGGAATAAACTTTCGCCCACAAAGCGCAGTATCTTGGGAGGTACTTGTCTGCAACACCATGGCATCTGCCGTGCCTCTCCTCCATTCTGGAGTGGAGGGAGTTGACGTTGTTGGGATGGTTGTATTCGTCATAGTTCTCCCATGTCTTGAGCTTCATTGATGACCCGTTCTTCTCCTTTATGAGCCTGTCGTAGCAGTTTGTTCCGTCCAGCCAGAAGAATGTGCCTTCTTTGAAGTGACCGGAGATGTTCTCGACATCATCCTGTGAAGGTTTTCCCATGTTGTGGACCGCAGCAAACACGCTGCCGTCCCTGGAGACCCCTGTGAGGGAGCAGATGAGCTCGTCGCTTATCCCTCTTTTCTTTGCCGGCATGCCCCTTTTCTTTGGCTCTACGCCATCTTCTTCTTTCCCTTGTGGGACTTATGGAAGTACTTCTCGTCAAGTTCGCTCTTGTCTGAGAGGATGATCTCATCCTGTGCTGATTTGAGCTTCTCCATTATCTTGTGCCTCCAGCTCCATGCCGTGGAATGGAATATGCCCAGCTTCTCTGCGCTCTCGTCAAGCGTCCTGCCTTCAAGGGTGTCCTCTATGAAGATCCTCCATGCAGACATGTCGTGCCATGAGTAATAGGAGGGTCTTCCTATGTCTTCGACGAACCTCCTGCCACACTCACGGCACTGGTACATCTGCTTTCCGCCTTTTGTCTTTCCTGCCTTGATGAGCCTTGGATGCTTTTCCCCGCATTTTGGACAGACCTGGAAGCTGCCCCTGTTGATCTCCATGTTCTCTGAAGAGTACTTCTCGAATAGGGAGATGATCTGTCTCTTCTGGAATCTGGTCAACTTGCTGATGTCTAATGCTTCCTGTTCTTTCTGTTCTTTTGTTTCCATGTCATTAACATAGGACAGAAAAATTGGAGTCAACCATAAAAACTCAATGATTTACGACTATAGCCATTTTTTATTGTTTCCAAGTAGCAGTAATAGGTTTTTGTCAATCATTAACACGCTGCTCCATATATTTCTTGTTGATTGTGATTTATTGAGATTTAAGTTAATTTAATCTAACTTACTCAAGTTTGAAAATCCCCAGCCATCGATGAAGGGCAAATAATCAATTAAGAATCGGTGGAATCAGAAGTATTCCAATATTAAGAAAGATGTAGTGATATGTCCTCTTTCAACTTCAATTGTTCCATTTTCGTGTTATATTTTTTATATGACAGATAACAACTTACTTATTTCGGGAGAAAAGGTTCTATCTAAACTTAAAGAGGCTAAGAAAATGCTGGCAGATTCCAAGACCTGGGGTTTCAGGGATCTTTACTTCGGTAGCGGAGGCTTTACCGGCTACTCTAAGAACTCCAGATTGGAGATGACAGTAAATGCCTTGGATGAAGCAGAAGAGAGCCTTGTATGCTTAATGAAGGAAGCTGAGTGCCTTTCAAAAGAGAATCCAAAAGTAGGGGAGTATCTGGAGTATGTGGAGTCCAAGATGGATATATTTACTTCAGAGATTAGTGATATGGGGAAGGTCAGCATTATTCTCATGAACATGGAGGAGATCATTTCCCGTACACAGGATTTACTTAGTTCCCTCTCTTGAAGCGTGAATAGGTAAATACAATCAGGAATTATAGAGTTCCTCTCCATCAATCATGACCACACCGTCAACTTCTTCTTCAAAGCCGGAGGAAGATACAACGCCGAATTTGGCGACGTTGATTCCTTCTGCATTCATTGCTTTCCTCATTTCCTCTTCTATAAGGCCCTTTGGCGCTTTGTTCTTCAGGAGTTTGCATTCGTATAGTTCATATCCGCTTGTGGTTTTGATCGCAGAGTAATATTCGCCGTTACGTTTATTTTCAAACCAGCACGATCCTATTGCCAGGATGTCTGATCTTTTTCCTGAGAGAGAAAGCTTTGAAAAGTACTGCGCCACTATATCTTCAAACCTATATGAGACAAAAGTATTTATTGATGGTGATATGTACTCATCATAATAGGTGCTTGAAGATATCCCCTGATAACCTTCGAAGTTTACCAGGTAGGCAAAGTAGAATCGAAGGCATGGGCTTGTGATCTCGTAGAAAGTACTTGTCCTACTGTCCTTGTTTATTGGCTTCTTTTTGGAGAGTATTCCGGAATCAACAAGAGTATTCAAAGTCCTGGATAGTTGGCTTCTTCCCTTTTCTGAATTGATGGCAGAAAGCAGCTCTGTGTATCTCTTCTTTCCGTTGCCGATACTGTTCAGTATTGTGAAGGCATCATTGATAGGTGACACCTCTACATCTACTACGCTTTTGGCATATGAGTAGGCTATTGCACCGGTATCAAGGAATAAACGTTCAATATTCTTTGTCACCCCAAGTTTCTCATCAATTCTTTGGAGAATATTAGGCATTCCACCAAAGATGCCGTAATAGAATATTTTGTCCCTTACAGTGGCATCAGGATAGAACTCTGCTGCTTCAAAGGCCGTTAACTCGTTCAGCATCATAATATCGGAGAATCTTCCAAAGAGAGGGTTATCACTATCATTAAGTTTAGACATCATTCTGATGGATGAGCCAGACAGAATCAACCTGACGTTTTCTGAAAGACTATCCACACAATTTCTGAAAAGGGCATCGATCAGGAGTGAATCTTCTCTTTTCTTCATATCCTGATATTCATCAAGTACGATTACAATCTTCTTTCCAAGAGTATTTAGGAAGTCAAAAAGAGACTGAATATTTGAAAATCCTATTTCTGGAAAATTTAATGACGTGGAAACAGCCTTGGAGAGAAGCAGAAGATTTGTATTTAAATCAGAAGGAATACATGTGTATATAACACTGGTGATGTCAGAATCTTCAAGGGCTTTCTTTATTAAAGTGGTCTTTCCAACTCTTCTTTTTCCGAGTATCAGCATAGCACCAGTCTGAGGACGATTTAGAAAATCTTTTATCCTTTGTAGTTCTTTTTGTCTTCCGAAAAATCTCACCTTAAGCCTCTTTTTGAAAAAGTTACTTGCAAAAATGTTGGTAACTTTATTGTTACCAAATAATACGAGGATGTCAATGAAAAACGATATTGATGATTCTATCACTTCTTTTCATTGTAAGGATCCTCCTACTAAATCCATTTTTCTATAATGAAGTAACCCCTTTATTTTTATTAAATAGGGGTTATAATGGGGTTATAAGTTGTGGATAGATTATGGAAGATTTACAAGAAAAGATTTTGCGATTAGAAGAAGAGATATCAAAACTTCCTGTTGGATACATCTCCAGAAAAAATATCAAAGGAACTATCAGACAGTATCATCAGTGGACGGAAAATGGAGAAAAGAAAAGCAAGTACATGGATGATGCGACTGCTGCAGTTATGGCTGAGCAAATTGCAAAACGAAAGGAATTGCAGCAGGAATTAAAGACTGCAAAAGCTCTTTTGCCCAAGAAAAGAAAAAATAGTAATGTTGAAAACATTCCTTTCAAAACCAATGTTCTTTTGGGAGGGAAGTTGCACTCATTTATTCAGAGAGCGACTTCTCTGAAAAATCGTCCATGCTTACAAAATCTTGAATCATTCTTGACTTCCGAGATTCAAAGCAGAGTATTTATTCTATTTGGACTAAGAAGGACAGGAAAAACAACTCTGATTCAGCAGGCGATTTCAAGGCTTAATTCAAATCAGTTTGAAAAGTCAGCATTTCTTCAAGTCTCTCCTGGAAATACAATGGCGGATGTAAATCAAGATATGAAATCACTCCAG
>JALFYG010000163.1 GCA_022784805.1 Spirochaetales bacterium | reverse complement strand
GAAACCAAGGAAGAGGAAACAAAGAAGAAGAGAAAGATGATGAAGGCTGATACCCCGCCCATCCAGAGGACGATGAGGCCTAGTACTATGGCGGAGGCGGCGCCGGAGAGAGTAAGCCATTTCTTTTTGTAGGCAAAGAGAGCTATCAAAGAGAGAACGGCTAGATATATAAGAAGAAGGGCCCATAAAGGTAAGAGAGTCAGATACCTGTCAAGACGTCCTGTCAAAGTCTGCATAAAACCTCCAATAATAGAGAAGAAAGAATAGGGACAGTGGCGTTGTCTACGCCGGATGGGGAGATATTCTCCACAAGGGAAGAAAAGAGGGCCACAAGAAGAGAAACCCAAGCTCCGGCAGGAGATATAAAGTAAACAACAAGGAAAGAAGCGACGAACATGGCAAAGGTTCCCTCTATGCTCTTCTTACCGATTCCTCTGATTTTATACTTGTGCTTTCCCCACTTTGTACCCACGAGGGCCGCCATTCCATCTCCCAGTCCCATGATCATTACCCCGCATATTGCCGACTGGGCCATGATGTAACCATAGTTATATAAGAAGACAAGAAACAACACGGACAAAGGATAGATTACAAGGCCGACATGACGCTTCTCGTCGTCCAAGCCCAATATCTTTCCCATGCCGCTGTAGGCTGCAACAGCGTTGAAGAGGGTGAAGAAGAGAGGGCCTACATATCTCAATACCGGTTCCTTTATTCCATAGATCACAGGAAAGATAAGAAAGGATGTGGCTATATGAATAAATTTTCTGATGCCTTCGCCTTTCAGGATATGGAAGCGGTGTGCAATGTAAGCCACCAAGGCTTCCAGGCATACATAGAGTCCACATAATATGATTACAATCCAACTTCCCATAAGCAAAATGTTACACCAAATGGTGAAACTTGTCCCCCTGTATAATGAGCATTATAAATTTGACCATTGACTTTAACCCAATGTGTATTATTATGTATAAGGATTGCATATTCATGCATTTATTAAAGGAGAAATATACATTGAAAGAGCGAAACAACAGACTTAATGCTGTCAAGGAAATAATCAAGTCAAATAGAATCGATAACCAGGACACCCTATTGGAAATGCTTGCCAAGGAGGGCTATAACGTTACCCAAGCCACCCTTTCAAGGGATTTGAAGATGCTTAAGGTGGGAAAGATATCCGACGGATGGTCAGGATACTATTATGCACTTCCTGAGAAAGACCTTATCAGTGAATCGGAAAAAAGCTACATACAAGATGTAAGAAGAGGAATACTCTCCATCGAATTCTCAGGAAACTTCGGAGTCATCAAGACCCGCCCGGGACACGCAAATAGTGTCTGCTTCGCCCTTGATGTATTGGGACTCCCTGAAATACTGGGAACACTGGCAGGAGACGATACAATTTTCTTGATCCTCAGAGAGGGTATGACAAAAGAAGACCTATTGGATTCATTTAATGCAAGAATTCCTGAAATCAAAGAGTGACGGAACGCTATAGATTGCTTTAGAATTACCATAAGGAGAGTCAACTACATGGAATACAAGAACCTAGATAAAGCAGCAGCTTTTGAAACTTTGAAAAATGAGAAAAAGAAAGATATCAGAACACTTCTTACTCCTGAAAGAGTAAAAAAGTCTGAAGTAAAACTTGGCGGTGGACTGAAGTATAATTGGGCTGCAATGCCTGTTGATGACAAAATCATCAAAGATTACCAGCTTCTTGCTGATGAAATGGAATTGATTGAGAAGTACAAAGCTCTTCTTAGCGGTGAAGTGATGAACACAGGAGAAAAGAGACTTGTCCTCCACCAGCTTACAAGAGGTAATGTCCTCGATAAGGAAGTATGGGCCGACGAGGAAGAAAAAGGCGCTTTCTACAAGGAACAGGACGAGAAGATCAAGGCTTTCTCAACAGCTGTAAGAAACGGTGAAATCAAGGGTTCCACAGGAAAGAAGTTCAAGACTGTCTGCCAGATTGGTATCGGAGGATCCGACCTTGGTCCAAGAGCACTCTACCTTGCTCTCAAGGGCTGGGCTGCTGGAAGCAGAGTCAGAACTCTTAATGCTGAGTTCATATCAAACGTAGACCCAGACGATGCTTCTGACGTAATCTCAAGACTCAATCTCGAGACAACACTCTTTATCTTGGTTTCCAAGAGTGGTACTACTCAGGAGACTCTCACAAACAGAGACTTGGTCTTGGACGTATTGAAGAAAGCTCCAATCCCAGGCTTCGACGCTTCCAAGCACATGGTTGCAGTCACAAGTAAGACAAGCCCTCTTGCAAAAGATTCCTCCATGCTCGCTTCCTTCTTCATCGATGACTACATTGGCGGAAGATACTCTTCAACCAGCGCCGTAGGCGGCGTAGTCCTTTCTCTTGCTTTCGGCTACTCAACATTCGAGAAGCTTTTGAAGGGTGCCCATGAAGAAGACGTCAAGGCCCTCAATCCTCAGGTAAAGAAGAATGGCGCACTCTTGGATGCAATGAACGGCTTCTATATGAGAAGTGTCTTGGGCTATCCATCAACAGCCATCCTTCCATACTCACAGGCTCTCTCAAGATTCCCTGCCCACCTTCAGCAGCTTGACATGGAATCAAACGGAAAACACGTCAATAGATTTGGTGAACCAGTAGACTATGTAACAGGACCTGTAATCTTCGGAGAACCAGGAACAAACGGTCAGCACTCCTTCTATCAGCTGTTGCATCAGGGCACAGATATCGTTCCTCTCCAGTTCATCGGATTTAGGGAGACACAGAGAGGTATGGATATCGAGACAGCAGGATCTACAAGCCAGAAGAAGCTTAACGCCAACCTCTCGGCTCAGATCGTCGCTTTCGCTCTCGGAAAGGATGATGAGAATCCAAACAAAGAGTTTGCAGGAAGAAGACCATCTTCACTTATCTATGGTGACAGACTCACTCCTCAGGCTTTGGGTGCTCTTCTTGCCCACTATGAGAACAAGGTCATGTTCCAAGGCTTCTTGTGGAACATCAACTCCTTCGACCAGGAAGGCGTCCAGCTTGGAAAAGTCCTTGCTAAGAAAGTTCTCAGTGGATGCGAAGGAGACGAAGTTCTCAAGGCATTTGCAGACCTTCTTATCTGAAGAAAAACTACACACTAGGGGTCGGACCTTCGACCCCATTATTTTGGAGCAAACATGAATAAAATAGGCTTTGACAGCAATAAATATATTCAGGAACAGACCAGATACATCCTTGAGAGGGTAAAAGAAAGCAAGGGAAGACTATATATAGAGTGTGGAGGAAAGCTCCTCCATGACCTCCATGCATCCCGTGTTCTTCCTGGTTTCGATCCAAACGCCAAGATGAAGGTTCTTCAGAGTCTCAAGGAACACCTGGACATCATCATCTGTATCTATGCAGGAGACATTGAAAAGAGAAAGATCCGGGGCGACTTCGGCATCAGCTATGACGCTGACGTATTGAAGATGATCGATGACTTTGCAAAGTACGACCTTAAGTGCAACAAAGTCGTCATCACCCGTTTCGAGGGACAGGCTTCTGCTGTGCTGTTTAAGGAAAAGCTTCAGAGAATGGGAATCAATGTATACACCCACTCTGCAACCCCTGGCTACCCTTCAAACATAGATCTCGTCGTCTCACCAGAAGGATACGGAAAGAATGAGTACATCCCTGTGGAT
>JALFYG010000130.1 GCA_022784805.1 Spirochaetales bacterium | reverse complement strand
GTCATGAGCTGGGTAACTCTTATTACAGAGCTTTCATCCTCTCTCCTCCTCTACTCCTTCAGGACACAGACATTGAACGTAGCTGTTTATAAAGCTGTAGGAAACGGAACTGATGGAAGAGCCTGTGCCCTTGCAACCATCGTCACCGTATTCACAATCATCTCTCTCTTGATATTCAATAAGATATCGAAAGACGGAGAAATCATGCTATAAAGTTTTCGGCTCCAAAGCGGAGCCGATTTCTTTAGCCTTTAATTCTCTTTCAGGTACTCTTTTACCTTTTCCATTACCTCTTTTACCCTTCCCTCTTTATATGAAGGTTCGAGACCTGCCGCAGCAAGTATCTCAGGGTAGCTCTTACTTCCACCGAGGGCACAGAGAGCATTATAAGATTCGAGAGCCTTGTTCTTGTCCTTAAGATAAACCATAAAGAGATCAATGGCGCACATTTCAGAGAGTGCATATGAGATAAGGTAACGAGGGAACATGAATACACCCATATTCCTCAATAGGCTTGCTCCCTTCTTGTTCTCTTCGTCCACTTCTCCGTCGCTGATACCAGGATAGAACTCTTCCTGAATCTCTCTCCACTTTGTGTTGATTTCATCAAAGGTTGCACCAACATGGGTGTAGATCCAAGTATTTAGTTTATGGACGGCAGTATAAGAGACTATCTCTTTCACAGCTTCCCTGAAGTGTGAGAAGCGGAACTTATCTCCATCTTTACCGAAGAACTCTTCAGCATATGGATAAGAGAAGAGTTCCATTGTCTTAGAAGGAATCTCAACAGCATCCAGTGGCATTTCTTTCAGAATTGTCAGTTCAAGATTCTTGTCTGCAATATAACCCTGCCAAGCGTGTCCTACTTCATGAGTAAATACAGCAACATCCCACTCTGTACCATCTAAGTTTCCAAATACAAATGGATACATTCCCTTCTTTAAGTCTGTGCAGAATCCCATGCCAGAGACTTTGTTTGGGGAGAAATCTACGTCGATACTTCCGCTTTCAAGCATTCCAGAGAAGAACTCCTTCATCTCTGGAGAAAGATCTCCATACATCTTTAAAGCTGCTTCTTTTAGAACTTCGGAGCCTCCAGCAGGCTTAGCGTTGCCATCAGGGAACATCAAACCCATATCCAAGGATGTCATTTCCTCGAGGTTTAATCTCTTTCTTGTTTCTTCAGTAATCTCAGAAGAAATTGGGACGACATACTTCTTAACATCCTCAACAAAGGCATCCATCTCCTTCTCACCATAGCCAAGCCTGGAGTAGTTGACGTTCATATACTCAAGATAGTTGGCGAAACCATTCTCTTTTGCAATCTTGTCTCTAAGGACAACAAGTTTCTCCAGCATATTTCCCAGTGTTTCTTTCTTCTCAAGAAAAGCATCAAGGAGGGCTTTCTTGGATTCAACCCTTATGTTCCTGTCGGGATCATTCAAAAGAGGTGAAATCTCACCCTCGCTTCTCATTTCGCCCTTATACATGACACGTACCATTGCCTTCTCTCTCTGATACTGGGTCACAAGATTCTCTTCCTCCGCCCTCTCTTTCTGAGCCTTGCTTCCTGTTGCAATGGACTTCTGGAGTTTATCTGATAAAGCGGGGCCATATTTCTTTGCCAAGGCTGGATAGAACTCATTGTCAAGAATAGTTTTGAGAAGCTCTGAAGTATCCAGCATGGCAATGCCTTTGCCTTCCTTCTGCAAGGCATTCTGCCAGTATTCATCAGAAGAATCCAAGCTGGAACGGATATAAGCAAGGGTATAGTTATAGCCGACATCCCCAAAAGAAGAGTCATATGTCTTCAACACATCATCCAGCGCCTCTGAAGAAGCTGCTGCCTTGGCCCTCTCTGTCAAATCGGACACCTCATTTTTCAGAGAAACAAAGTCTGTGGGTGTATATTTTAGGTCCTCAAATCTATATTTCATTTAATCCTCCAAGACATATCATAGACGTTTTCAGAATACATCAAAGTGTATCCCATTTGAATATCACAAGGATTTTCTTTTCCTTGTGTAATAAATGTAGACAAAAGAAAGAGACTTAATTGTTTCTTACTCTATTGAGGCTCTCTTTTTCATTCCATCCAAAGGATTCTTCTTTTTCCATATATATAATAGAAGAGATACATGGAAGACAGTCGCAACACTCCAGGACAGAGGATATGCGATGTACAGGGACTCCAAGGTATGATGGGAAGCAAAATATGTGAAGATCCACATTATTCTGAAGCCACAGATACAGAATACGCTTATAAACATAGGAGCAATAGAGTACCCCAATGCTCTGATGCAGGAGACTGTCATCTCTTCAAAAGCAAAGATAAAGTAGACAGTGAGAACATATCTGACTCTGATCATTGCATATGACACTACTTCACCCTCTCCTGAATAAAGGGAGAGAATAGTAGGACCAAAGAATAGGGAGAAAGTACCAAGAATCAAGGAAGCGGTGACAGTGATCAGCATGGAAGACTTCATGATAGGAAGTATTCTTTCTCTCTTTCCCGCCCCATAGTTTTGGCTGATAAAAGATAGATTAGTCTGAGCAAAACAGTTATTTACGGTATACAAGAAGCCATCGATGCTATTTGCCGCAGTGTTGCCGGCTACAGCCAAAGAGCCGAAGGAGTTGACGGAAGACTGAATCAATACGTTGGAGATACTGAAAAGCACAGACTGGAGCCCAGCTGGAACTCCCATATATAGAATGTCTTTCAGCTTTCTCTTGTCTATGGTGAGACGGGAGAAAGAGAATTTGACATTTCCGCTTCCTTTATAGAGGGTCTTCATAACCAAGAAGGCGCTTACCCCTTGGCTGATGATAGTGGCGAAGGCTACTCCTGCCACATCTATTTTCAGGATGATTACGAAAAAGAGATTCAAGATTACATTGAGAATCCCTGCAAAGGTCAAATAGTAGAGAGGACGCTTAGTGTCTCCATCGGCTCTTAGTATGGCAGCTCCGAAGTTATATATCAGGTTAAAGGGCTGACCGAGGAAAATAATCCTCATGTAGAGGATGGACTTATCGATGACATCGGAAGGAGTATCCATAAGGGAAAGGAGGGTCGGAGAGAGAATAAAGCCGATTATTGAAAGCCCTACTCCACTGAGAAAAGAGAGTGTGATTGCTGTATGGACAGCCCTGTCCACTCCTCTTTCATCCTTCATTCCTACTGATCTTGCGACAACCACGTTGACGCCAATGGATATTCCCATAAAAAGATTTACAAGAAGATTTGTGATGCTGCCGGTGGAGCCAATGGCCGCCATGGAAGTGTGGCCGGCAAAACGTCCCACCACAATGGTGTCTGCAGCATTAAAGAGAATCTGCAATAAGCCTGAAAGGAGCATGGGGATGGCAAAAAGGATGATGGAAGAAGCTATAGGACCATTCAACATGTCTATATTGTTCTTTTTCATCTTTACACCCCGCCTAATTCTGCCACGACTGAGGACAAATGGCAATGTATGATTTGAACGACATAATGTATTGTATTATAATAATCGAGTGAGAAAAAAACTTGTATTCCTGATAATAGTCTTTCTCTTCTCTCAATTAATGTTGCCATCCAAGGCGCATGCATATGATTTGACTATTTATAAGACTGCAGATAACTCTGTCATGGGAGTAAAAGAAGATAAACTTGGACTGGACATGACAGGTTATATGTTCCTAGGAGAAGGAACAAAAGAAGGTTTATATTTCAGAATAGGAATACAGACACCTTTCGATACCATCCTTGGATATCTCACTATTCTTGAAAAGGGATTCTCAACAGAAGAAAACACAAATAGCGGAAACGAATTGGAGAATGAAGCTCTTCAAGAGACAATAGGAAACGGGGCTGACATCGTCCTTCCCGACACTATTCCATCCATCACCGACGACAACACCCCTTCCTTTGATGAAGGCATGTTCATTCCGGATTTAGACAACTCTTCTTCATCAATAATTGAGAACGTAACACCTCCCCTGAATAATACGATTCTCACCCCGGATTCAGATAATTCCTCGTCAATTATCGAGGAAGTAATACCTTCCTTCGATGATACTACATTCACTCCCATTGAAGATAACTCCACCATAGATGACATAGATAACAGCGTTTTTGATGACTCTACAACTGGAAACAATAATACAGAAAAAGAAGAGATCAGCGTCGGAGACTCCGATTCCGCTCTCGATTCCACGACAGCTACAGTGGTCAAAGGTTCAACAAAGAAAAACAGTTTGAACATGGATTGGAGACTTCTCTTCACTTTTGGCCCCGCCAAAAGAATATTCATGGGAGAGAGTGCCTTTGTATATCTTGGATATGGCTTCAGTGGAGACTTGGGACATAAAGTAGATATAGAGAAGGAAACAAAGCATACCATCACCGAGTCATATGCAATATTCGGGGCAGACTTGGACTTCGGTATGAGATACACCCTAAAAAAGAATACATCCATTAGAGTCGGAGCACATTTCACCACTTCTATTTTTGGTATAAAAGGAAAGACTATCACAAACACAAATGAAGTCATTTTGACTAACTCCGTGGATATATATGGATACGCTCTCTCCACAAAGGGCATTTTTGAAACTTTGACCGCAAAAGGATATATCATGCTTGCCACAGCTCTAGGCGAAAAGAGAAATGTAACATATAACTATTCAAACACTACAAACAAAATTGGAGGCGGAACTATAACCGTAATCTAAAGTGTTTGAATTCTTTATCTATCTTGTCACTGTGGCAATAACACCAGGTCCAAACACCATTCTCAGCATGGCTAATGCAGCAGAAAAGGGACTTAAGGGCGTTACACTAAACTTGGGAATGCTTATTGGCATCACATTCATCGCATCTTTCTCATATATATTGATCTCATTTCTGTCCCGCTTTATTCCCCAGATAACACTGTTGTTACAGATTTTGGGAATAGCATACCTGGTTTATCTGGGAATAAAGATGCTGAAGAAAACAACAACGGACAGTAATAAGACAGGAACCTTTATCGATGGACTTATGATGCAGCTGATGAACGTCAAGGTCCTGATGCTCTGTGTAACTGCTATTTCTGAGTATATTCTCCCTGTTTCCATTTCAAATACAGAGAAATGGATAAGGGTTTTTATGATTCCTCTGACTTGTTTTATTTGCGGACTAGTATGGGCTGTTGCTGGAAGCATAATGAAAGGTATTTATGAGAAGAACAGGAAGTACTTTAATTTTGCCTTTGCTCTCATTCTTTTCTTGTTGGCGGTCAATAATATTTTCAAATTAATCTGAGCGCAGTTTGATTTAATGAACCTCCTCGACCCAAGGGTCGAGGTATCGGAGCCTTCGGCTCTCCATCTTGTCTAGATTTTGGCTCATACGCC
>JALFYG010000090.1 GCA_022784805.1 Spirochaetales bacterium | reverse complement strand
TGGGAGTAAACGGAGTATTCTATGCAGAGTGTATCTCCCAGGCTGTGGGAGGAACACTGTGTATGACCACAATGCTTATCACAGTGTATAGAAAGGTAAGAAAGACACCTGACGGAGTGAAGGCTGAAATATAATGCTATTCTTATCCGTGGAAAATACAGTAAAATACTCTCATGGAAAGAGCAGATAAAGATTTAGCATTCATGCTCCGTTATGAGAACGTTGCATGGTATGACCAAGGTGAAGTCAGAGTTCTTGATCGTAGAGTCTATCCCGCAAGAATAGAGTTTGTCACATGTAAAAGCGTAGATGAAGTGGCTGGAGCTATCCGCGATATGGTCACTCAGTCCACCGGCCCTTATACTCTTGCCCCTATGGGTATGGCTCTTGCTGCATGGATATGCAGAGACAAAAACAAGGAAGAGCAGGAAAGATACCTAAAAGAAGCTTCCAGGATTATCTCAACATCACGCCCAACCACCACAAAACGTATGGCCATGCTTACAGAAGCCTGCATTCCTGTGGCTTTAAAAGCCATAGAAGAGGGAAAAAGAGCAGATTTGGCGGTAAGAGACCATGTAGTCGAGATGAACAATCAACGTTATACAAGGGTAAGGAATGCTGCAAAGTATCTTGTCGATAAATTCCCTCAGAATGGAACAGTAATGACACAGTGCTATGCAGAGACAATACTGGGTATGATGCTTCTTGAGTGCAGGGAGAAGGGAAATAACATCAAACTCTTCTGCCCAGAGACAAGACCATACTTTCAAGGTGCAAGATTCACTTCCACCGTATGCTCTGAAATGGGCTTCGACACCACCCTCATTACAGATAACATGCCTGCCTTTGTAATGGCAAAGGAAGGAGTTGATGTCTTTACTTGCGCTGCAGACGCCATCAGCGTTGACGGCTATGTGTTCAATAAGGTGGGGACAAGCCAGATAGCAATCTGTGCCAAGCACTTCGGTGTTCCTGTGTATGTATCAGGGGCACCTGATATAGGGCACCCCACTTGGGATACTGTAACAATAGAAATGAGGGATCCCAATTTCTCCCTCCAGGCCATGGGGGTTAGGACTGCCAAAGAAAACAGCGGGGTCAAGGGATACTATCCAGCCTTCGATATGACTCCTCCTTCCTTGATTACAGGTATTGTCACAAATAAGGGAATATTCAAGCCCGAGGATCTTTCCCATTATTTCGATGATGGAAAGGAATACGAGCTTACAGTATAAGAGAGAGTTCACCTCGAGGCCATTTAGGATTCGGGGTGATTGTTTTTTATAAGTATCAGAATAGGACTATACTTATGCCTTTCGATACACAATATGGGTTTATAAAAAAGGGGCTGTTAAAAAACTCTGAGCAGTTTAAGACACCCTTTTGGATGCTGTTTCCAGGGAATCAAACATATACTACGGATTGGATATTATTTTGGAAGCATTTATCCCTAACTTCCCATGAAAAAGACACTCAAATCGATCGAGTATGGGGCTAATTACCCCCCTACTCGATTTATTTTCTTTAGTTTACAAATAAATGAAATAATACTATATTTGTAAACTGAGAGGTATACGATGAATCAAAAAGAAATTTTTGCACAGCGGCTGAAGAATGCTCGTGTTATGAAAGGGTATTCTATGGATGAACTGGTTTCTGCTATGGGAAACAATCTTTCTAAGATGTCGATTTCTAAATACGAAAAATGTCAGCTTAGTCCTAACAGTTCGGTCATCATTTCTCTTTCAAAAGCTTTGGAACAGCCGGTCGATTATTTTTTTAAGCCCTTTACTGTTCATATTGATTCCGTAAAATTTCGCAAGCTTAAAAGCAGACTCGGTGCTAAGCAGGAAAACAGCATTAAGGAAAATATCTCTGATCTTGTTGAGCGTTATATTACTATCGAAGAAATCTGCAATGTAGCGGTAGTGTTTGCTTCACCATTCAAGAATAAGATTTCAACTCCTGCTCAGGTAAAAAAAGCGGCTATTGATTTACGCGATTCATGGAAGATTGGTAATGATGGAATTGTAAACGTTATTGATTTGCTTGAAAACCATGGCGTTAAAGTAATGGAAATTGACGCTCCAGATACTTTTGATGGCTTAAGTGCTATGGTCAATGATAAATATCCTGTTATTGTTCTGAATAAAAATTTTCCGTCTGAACGAAAACGCTTTACTGCTTTGCACGAACTTGGACATATTATTCTTCCTTTTGATTCCTCTGTTTCTGATAAAGACGAAGAAGTTTTGTGTAATCTTTTTGCAAATGAAATGCTTATTCTGGAATCTGTTTTTATGAGTATTTTGGGTAGAACTCGTCACGATATTTCATATCAGGAATTGCGTTCTATTCAGCTTCAATATGGTATTTCCTGCGATGCCATGATGTACAAGGCAAAAGAAAGTGGTGTAATTTCAGAACAGCGATACAGAACCTTCTGCATTCAAAAGAATAAAATACCGGCATTCAAAGAAAGAATTGAAACCTCCCTTTATCCAAACGAAGAATCAAACCGTTTTGTACGCCTGGTTTACAATTCGCTGAGTAATGAACTGATTACTATTTCTAAAGCAGCTTCTTTGTTGCATCAGAGTGTTGATCAGGTTCGGGGAGATCTTGCACTGGTATGATACAGGAAAAGCTTGTAATCAGTGACACAAACATTCTCCTCGATTTAATTTCGGTAGATATGCTGGAAGATTTCTTTTCACTACCTTGTGATTTTTCCACTACGGATTTTGTTATTAGTGAAATTATTCAACCTGCACAGATTAAAGCAATTGAAAAATATACTAAATTAAAGAAGTTGGATATTGTGTCTTTCAGCTTTGAAGAAATTATTGAAATTACAGATATTCATTCTAAAAACACAAATAATGCTTCCATAACAGATTGTTCGGTATGGTATTATGCAAAGAAAACAGGTGGCAGACTTTTAACTGGAGATGGAAAACTTCGAAAATCTGCAGAAGGAGACAATGTTAAAGTTTCCGGGATTCTGTATATTTTTGATAATCTTGTTGAATATGAAATTTTGGAGAAAGATAAAGCCGCTGATTTACTGGAAAAGTTGATGCAAATTAATATGCGATTACCTAGAGGAGAATGTGAAAAACGTATTTTGCTCTGGAGAAATTGTTAAGTTAGCATTTTGGATATTTATAAAATCAGCAAGAAATTAGCTCGTCATACTGCTGGCTGATTCATGGATGCTCAAGGTATTGAGTGTCTTTTCTTGGAAAGTTGAGGTTTATGCATTCTAATAACATGACAGTTAGAAGCATAACTTAAGGTCCTCATGTTTTTCATTGTATACGAGGCCAAAGAAATCTTTCCCTATAAAGCTATCTGTCAGTTATGTCATTCCTACACCTTCGACGTGGAGGAGAAGAACAAAACTCCCTGTTTTGTGGTAAACTTTCCCATGATAGGTGATTCCTAGCAGTCTCATTCTATCATGAAAGCCCGCAGAATCGATCTACGGGCTGTTTCTTTTCATGTTTTCATTGCATGCAGGGCCGTTTTCAAAACTTCGAGTTATTTAACAGCCCCTTTATTCAGATGTCTTCTTCTCTTTTATCCCTTCCATGTATCTTCTCAATTCTCTTTGTACACTTGAAGTAGAAATAAATGGAGAGCATGGTTCCTATGGTCCAACCAATAGGCCAAGAGAGCCATATTCCTGTGGAGCCAAGGGCTGTAGAGGAGAGGAGGAAAGATAGTGAGACACGTAGAATAAGATCCGAGAATGTGTCCACCATAAATTCCTTCATCATTCCCATGCCCTTCAATACTCCGTCAGATACCAGCTTTATCGCCACTACAAAGTAGAATGGAGCAAGGATGGTAAGTAGTTCCTTTCCTGTCTTCAGGGCCTCGGGTGACGGGTTTTCCAAGAAAAGCTTCAAGAGTGTAGGCGAGAAGAAGAAATAAAGAAGGAATACAGGAAGAGCGATGGCCCATATCATCTTTATTCCTGCCTTCTCTCCTTCCTTTATTCTCTCTATCTTTCCTGCACCCAGGTTCTGGGCTGTGAAGTTGGATATTCCGTTGCCGATGGTCGTGAAGCTTGTTATTACAAGGTTGTTCAGCTTTATTCCCCCGGCATAACCAGCCATGACTCCAGGGCCGAAGCTGTTGATGGTACTCTGTATCAAGATGTTTCCTACTGACACAAAGCTCTGCTGGAGGGTGGAAGGAATGGCGACTGACAAGAAGTCCTTTAAAAGAGGGAAGGAGAAGAAAGGAGCCTTGCTCTTTCCTTCTACGTCATTAAGTCTCTTTGCAACTACAACCAGCGCCAATACACATGATACCCCCTGGCAGATGAAGGTGGCCCAAGCCACTCCTGCCACTCCCATATTCAATCCAGCAACAAAGTAAATATCCATGAAGATATTTGCCGTTGATGAGAAGGCAAGGAATATAAAGGGAGTGCGGCTATCTCCAAGGCCTGAGAATATTCCTGTAGATAGGTTGTACAGGAATAGGAAGGGTAGACCATAGAGATAGATCTCAAGATATGTCCAGGACTGCTCCATAAGGGATGAAGGAGTATTGATGAGAAGAAGAATCTTCTCTCCCAGTCCCAAGCCAAATACCATGAGGAGTATGAAAC
>JALFYG010000066.1 GCA_022784805.1 Spirochaetales bacterium | reverse complement strand
GGCCTCTTGGTCCTCGGCCTTCTCCCCATGGCTTCAAGCTCTGCCTTCCTGGTGTCCCATTGCTCCGCCTTCCTCTCCGATTCACTGATCTGTGTGAGCAGTGTGGAGTAGCGGGCCAGCACGGTGCGCATGGCGGACTGGGCCATCTGTGCCTTGAGCCTGAATTCCGTGCGGAGCCTGGGGTAGAGGCCGTCATGTAGGTCCCGGAACGGTGGGACGTCATCCTCGCCCTTGGCGAAGATGTATTCCGAAATGAAGTTGCAGGCGTCACGATAGGCCTCCGACACCTCCCTGAAAGGGGTGGCGTCGTCGGTGTAGATCCTATACTTTGCCGTGATGACCTGCTTCATGATATTATTATAGCCTAGAAAAGCGCAGGAATAATCACAAACACCAAAAAATCTTTTGGTCTGCTCCTCCTACGCGGCACGGCCAGCGGGGTTTCCGCCGACTGGAAAGAGGTAAAATATGAAAAAGAATATTTGGCTGTCAATTATCACAATCGGGCTCGCAGGACAGATTGCTTGGACTGTTGAGAACATGTATTTCAACGTTTTCTTATATAACACCATCTCCCAAGATCCTGGATATATAGCAATGATGGTGGCTTTATCAGCAATAACAGCCACCTTCACTACCCTTTTCATGGGTACTGTCTCAGACAGGGTTGGAAGAAGAAAGCCATTTATGACTTGGGGATATGTAATATGGGCCCTTACAGTGGCGGCCTTTGCCTTTGTCTCTCCTGAGAGTATGAAAAGCATAACAGTTGCAGCTGTGGCCGTGGTGGCTTTGGACTGCATAATGACTTTCTTCGGCTCCACAGCCAATGATGCTGTATTCAACGCATACGTCACAGAGAGCGTTGAAGAAGAGAAAAGAACAAAGGTCGAGAGCGTTGTCCAGATAATGCCAATGGCCGCCATGCTTCTTGTGTTCGGAGTATTGGATGGCTTTACCCAGAAGGGAGAGTGGAAGACATTCTTCCTGATTACTGCAGCAATAATGATGATCGCTGGTATTCTTTCATTCTTATTTGTAAAGGATGAAAGAAGGGAGAGGAAGAAAGATGAGAAGTTTCTTTCTAATCTCATCTATGGCTTTCTTCCTTCAACCATAAAAGAGAATAAGGGGCTCTATCTTTCCCTCTTGGCCTTCGGCGTCAACGCCATAGGCATGCAGGTCTTCTACCCTTATTTAATAATCTACATCCAGAACTATCTCGGTTTTGATAACTACGTAATACTTCTGGGAGTGGTTTTGGTTGTCTCATCCATTCTCTGTGTACTTATCGGTAAGCTTATTGACAAGGTTGGAAGAATAAAGAGCTCCTTTCCGTCTGTAGTCTTGATGGCTATAGGTATGCTATTAATGTTCTTCTCACGCTCATTTATAGTCACAACTATCTCCGGAACCATAATGATGACAGGATACCTGATCTCCACATCTGTCCTCTCTTCCCTTGTGAGGGATTACACACCGAAGGGAAAGGAGGGAGAGATACAGGGTGTCAGGATGATATTCCAGGTCATGATTCCTATGATCGTGGGACCATACTTGGGAGCCGCAGCTATCAAGAACTCCAACCTCACTTACACAGAGCTGGGAGTGGTAAAGAGTGTCCCTACACCCCTTGTGTTCCTTATTGCTTCAGCAATAACAATTCTTTCCATTATTCCTTTATTACTCCTTAAAAGAAGCGAGGCAAAAAGATGATTCCATTTCCAGAGTACCCAAGACCACAGATGGAGAGAAAAGATAATTGGACCATTCTTAATGGAAGTTGGGACCTTAAGGTGGTCTCAAAAGACAATGAGACAATAAAAGAAGGAAAGATTCTTGTGCCTTATAGTCCGGAGACAGAAAGAAGCGGATTCGGGCATATCACAGAGCCAGATGAGACTCTCATCTATTCCCGCTCCGTTTCCCTTCCTTTCCCTTTTGATAAAGAGAAGGAGAGAATATTTCTTAACTTTGGAGCCGTTGACTACGAAGCATGGGTATTGGTTGATGGAGTCGAGATGATTCACCATCGAGGAGGATACCTTCCTTTCTCCATAGAAGTGGACAAGAAAGAGTTTAACCTAGAAGTCAGGGTAAAGGACCCTTCTGACACAAAGGAACAGGAAAGGGGCAAACAGAAGATAAAGAGGGGCGGAATCTGGTACACACCTCAAAGCGGCATCTGGCAGAGTGTTTGGGCTGAAAAGACTCCCAAAGACTATATAAAGGGAATAAAGATCACTCCCGATTTAACAGGATTCTCCATTTCTCTAGATAAAACAGGAGACGGAGAGTGTGAGCTGAAGCTAGATGATAAGACTTATAACCTCTCTTCAGGAGAAACGAGAATCGAAATAGAGAAGCCACACCTTTGGAGTCCTGAAGATCCATATCTCTATCATTTCTCCGTCACATTCGGTGACGACACCGTTTTCTCATATGTAGGCCTCAGAACCTTCGGCACAGGGGAAGATGAGAAGGGTGTAAAAAGATTAATGCTAAATGGTAAGCCATACTTTCATCATGGGGTCTTAGACCAGGGATATTGGGATGGAGGACTCTATACTCCGCCTTCAGACGAGGCAATAGTTGATGATATAAAGCTTGTTAAGAGTATGGGGTTCAATACACTACGTAAACATATAAAGGTCGAGCCACTTAGATGGTATTACCACTGTGACAGGCTCGGGGTACTGGTATGGCAGGATATGGTGAGCGGAGGAGGAAAGTACCTCTTTCCTGTAATCTCCGCCCCGCTTATTCTGGGTTCCCATTTGAAGGACAACCATTACTCCCTATTAAGACGAAAAGACAAAGAGATGAGGGATGAGTTTGAAAAGAACCTATCTCTCATGATTGCCCATCTTTATAACGTGACATCCATTGCCATGTGGGTTCCTTTCAATGAAGCATGGGGTCAGTTTGACAGCGTCAGAATCGGAAGAAACGTAGAGGAAATGGACAAGACACGTACCGTGGACTACTCCTCGGGTTGGCTTGACCAAGGAGAAGGAAGCTTTATGAGTCTCCACGTTTATTTCCGCCCTTATAAGTTTAAAAAAGATAAGAGAAACAGATGTGTAATACTCACTGAATTCGGTGGCTATGGAAGGGAGATAAAGGGCCATAGGTATGGAAACGATACTTTCCAATATAAGGGCTTTAACAGTGAGAAAGAGCTTACTGATGCCTTTATTGAGATGTATAAACACGACATTATTCCAGCCAAGAAAGAAGGCCTCGCAGCCACCATCTATACCCAGCTATCGGACGTGGAAGACGAGCTTAATGGTCTCATTACCTACGACAGAATGGTAGTGAAGATGGATAAGGAGAGAGTATTGGAGCTATCGAAAGAACTACTTGGGTAGTTATGTACTATAAGCAAGAGCCCCCGAATTGGAGGCTCTTATTGTTTGTTTTGGATATAAGAATAGTTTTACACATTAAACTTGAAGAACATTATGTCTCCGTCCTGGACTACATATTCCTTTCCTTCAAGTCTCATCTTACCGTTCTCTTTTACCTTGGCTTCACTACCGTATGTGACGAGGTCGTTGTAGTTATAGACTTCAGCCTTGATGAAGCCTTTCTCGAAGTCTGTGTGGATGATACCTGCACACTGAGGAGCCTTGCTGCCTTCTTTGAAAGTCCAAGCTCTGTCTTCATCCTTTCCGGCTGTGAAGAATGTTCTGAGGCCAAGAGCATGGTAAGCAGCTCTTACCAAGTGATTGAGGCCGCTCTCCTCTAGTCCCACGGCATCCAGGAACTCTCTCTTCTCTTCCTCTGTGTCTAATGCAGCGATTTCACTCTCAATCTTTCCACAGATGACAACAACAGGAGCGTCATTGTCCTTCTTGGCGATCTCCCTCACTCTCTTTACATACTCGTTGTCTTCGCCGATGTTGTCTTCATCAACATTACAGACATAGATCACAGGCTTCATTGTTATAAGATGAAGATCATACAAGAGAGCCTTCTCGTCTTCATCGAAGCCCAATGTTCTTGCTGGGATTCCCTCTTCCAGGGAAGCAAGAAGCTTTTCGTAGAGAGGAAGAACCTTCTCGTTCTCTTTCTGCTGTTCCTTGCTTATTCTTCCAAGCTTTGACTGCTTCTGATAACGCTTATCTACAGTTTCATAGTCAGAGAGGGCAAGCTCAATGTTGATGGTCTCGATATCACCTTCGGGATCGATCCTATTGTTGACGTGGATGATATCTGCGTTATCGAAGCATCTGACCACATGAGCAATAACTCCCACTTCCTTGATGGCTCCAAGGAATCTGTTTCCCAGTCCTTCTCCCTGGCTAGCGCCCTTTACAAGGCCTGCAATATCAACAAACTCAACAGTTGCTGGAACTATTCTCTCTGGTGGAATAAGCTCTACGATTTTATCTAATCTTTTATCAGGAACATTGACGATGCCCACGTTTGGGTCGATTGTACAGAATGGATAATTGGCCGCTTCAGCTGGAGCTGATGTGACGGCTGAGAATATTGTGGACTTTCCTACGTTTGGCAGTCCTACTATGCCACAGTTAAGACTCATTTTTCTTTTTTCCTTACCCTTAGAGTATGCAACAATTCCATTTCTTCTTCCACCCTATTGAATTTGAATTAGCGCATGTTTCTGCTATGATACTCCTATGGCAGGAGAACGTATTGCACTAATAACCACCAGAAGCGTCGGTGAAAATGAAAGAGATGTATTTCTTAGGGAAAGCGAGATCAGAAGTCTTATCTCCACTCTGGGACTTAATATCGTTTGTCACCAAAGCTTCACCGTCAAGAAAGAGAACAATGTCACCTTCCTTGGTAAGGGCCAAGTGGAGGAAGCTGTTGAATGGGCAAGAGCCTTTGACGCAGAAGAAGTCATCGTGGATGCATTCCTTTCTCCCCGGGAGGAGATGAACCTTGAAAGTGCATTCTCCCTCCCTGTCTCCGACAGGGAAGCCGTAATAGAAGCTATCTTCTTTCAGAATGCCCACTCCAGGGAAGCGAGGTTGCAGATCGAGAAAGCAAGAGCTTTATATGAGAAGCCAAGGCTTATTTTCAGGGAAGCTAACCTCTCTCAGCAGAGAGGTGGCGTCAGAGGAGCCAAGGGAGAGGGAGAGAAAGCCCTGGAATTGGAGAGAAGAACCATTGAAGAGAGAATAAAGGCCCTGGACAGGGAGCTGGAAACCATAAGAAAGACAAGAAGTGTCCAGCGCCAGAAGAGGGAGAAGACAGGAATCTTCTCTTTCGCCCTTACTGGCTACACTAATGCCGGGAAGTCCACGCTTCTTAATAAGCTGACCCAGTCCGAGGTTCTTGCTGAAGATAAGCTCTTTGCTACCCTCGACACCACTACCCGCGCTCTTACTCTTCCTTCTAATCAGAAAGTGTTGCTCTCCGATACTGTAGGCTTCATTCAGAACCTCCCTCAATCACTCATAGAAGCCTTCTCTTCCACATTGGAAGAAGCCTTGAACTCAGACGCTGTAATAATCGTTGCAGACGCATCTCACCCTGACTGTGTCAAATGTTATGAAACCACAAT
>JALFYG010000027.1 GCA_022784805.1 Spirochaetales bacterium | reverse complement strand
CACGTTGAGATGATGGGTCTCATCGGCATGGGTAACAACCCAATGGTCGGTGCATCTGTTGCAGTTGCAGTTGCTGTTTCAGAGGCAATGAACAAGTAAGGTATCTTACTCTAACGGTGAAGGGCGGAGCTTCGGCTTCGCCTTTTGTCTTTTATATATTTAGCCTTCTCATCGAAAAAGATTATTTTCCCCCAATATAAAAGAAAAGAACAAAAAGTGGATGGAAATGGAAAGAATTGTCAATACTCTTTCGTTGACGGTTAAAAAAGCGAAAACTACAATAAGAAAAGGGGTATATTGCCCTAATTCAAAGGAGAAGAGTAATGAAAACTATTGTAGAAGCAGTTGAAAAGAAAGAACGCCCTATCAAGGCTATTCAGTTTGGTGAAGGAAACTTCCTCAGGGCTTTCATCGATTACCAGATTGATGTTATGAATGAAAAGGCCGGATTCAACGGCGATGTAATAATGGTTCAGCCTCTGGAAAGAGGTATGGGTGATATGATCAATGCACAGAACGGTCTCTATACAACTGTTCTCAGAGGCATTGAGGATGGAAAAGAAGTGGAAGAGATGAGAGCTGTCACATCTGTCCGTGGCTGTCTCAACCCATTCACACAGTATGAAGAGTACATTTCTCAGGCTGATAATCCTGATTTGAGATTTGTCTTCTCCAACACAACAGAAGCTGGTATCACATATGATCCATCTGTAAAGAAGGATGATAAGCCACAGGCTTCCTTCCCTGGAAAAGTGACAGCATTCCTTTATCGCCGTTATCAGACATTCAAGGGCGACAGATCTAAGGGCCTTGTGTTTATTCCTTGTGAACTTATCGAAAAGAACGGCATCATGCTCCACAAGTGGGTCATGAAGCACGCTGAAGATTGGGGTCTTGAGAAAGACTTCATCGCTTGGGTTGATGAAGCTTGTGAATTCTGCTGCTCTCTCGTAGACAGAATCGTTCCAGGTTATCCAAGAGCAGAAGCTGAAGCAATCTGCAACAAGCTTGGCTATCAGGACAATCTTCTCGATGCAGCTGAAAAGTTCCTTTTCTGGGCTATCGAGTATCCTAAGAAGAGCTACGAAGACGAACTTCCTACAGGTAAGGCAGGTCTCAACGTTGTCTGGACACCAGATATGACATTCTATAGAACAAGAAAGGTCAGAATCCTTAACGGTACCCACACAATGAGTGTCCTCGCCGCTTATCAGGCAGGACTCAATACAGTGGAAGAGTGTATGAAGAGCGAGCTCGTTTCTTCTTTCATGCATGAAGGTCTCTTTAACGAAATCATCCCAAGCATGGATGGAGATAAGGATCTTCTTGTTTCTTATGCAGGCGACGTCCTCAATAGATTCAGAAATCCGTATATCGTTCACCTTCTCTTGTCCATCTCTTTGAACTCAACATCAAAGTTCAAGACAAGAGACCTCCCATCTCTTCTTGGATACAAGGAGAAGACAGGAAAGCTTCCTAAGATTCTCGTATTCTCTCTCGCTTCCCTCATTTCCTTCTATGAAGGCACAAAGATTGAGAATGGCGCCCTCATCGGAAACAGAAACGGTGAAGAGTATAAGATTATGGATTCTGCAGATGTTCTTGAGAAGTTCGCTTCTGTCTACAGCAAGGAATATTGCTGCAACGGCAAGAAGGCTGCAACAGTTGCAAACGAAATCCTCGGTATGGAAGCATGGTGGGGTATGGATCTCAGAACTGTAGAAGGCTTGGAAGAAGCAGTTAAGGCTGACCTTGAGGCTATCTGGACTAAGGGTATGGCTGAGGCTATGAAGGAAGTTTTGGAGAAATAATGGCACAGAAACTAATCAGAATCACTGATCGTGATAATGTGGCGGTGGCACTTGAGTCACTGCCACAGGGAAGTGTAGTTGAGGTTGAGAAGACAGCCTTCACTATCGGCGCTAATATTCCTGCTGGCCATAAAGTAGCTCTTACAGATATTGCTGAGGGTGAAAGTGTCATTAAGTATGGCTATCCAATCGGAAAGGCAAAGGCAAACATCAAGAAGGGTGAGTGGGTTCATACTTTCAATGTCAAGACAGCTCTCAGCGAGGAAGCTGAATACACATATGATGAAGAAGAAGCCAAACTTAGCGTGATGGAAATGGATGCAAAGAAGAAGATGTATGCTGCTTCCGGCGTTCCTACCATCAAGGCTTATGAAAGAAAGAATGGCGATATCGGAATCAGAAACTCAATCTGGATCATTCCGACAGTAGGTTGTGTCAACCATATAGCAAAGCTCCTTGAAGCTTGGGGTAATGAGAACCTTGGCTTGGAGGATGGAGTCCATGCTTATGTTCATCCTTTCGGATGCTCCCAGCTTGGTGATGACCATGAGAACACAAGAAAGATTCTTGCTGGACTTGTTCATCATCCAAATGCTGGAGGCGTTCTCGTTGTTGGACTTGGATGCGAGAACAACACTATGGATTCCTTCAAGGCTCTCGTAGGAGAAGTAGACACTGACAGAGTCAAGTTCATGGTTTCCCAGGAAGAGGAAGATGAAATTGAAAGCGGAAAGAAGCTTCTCTCTCAGATTGCAGAGGTCGTCAAAAATGATAAGCGCACAGTTGTTCCAATGTCCAAGCTTGTAGTTGGAATGAAGTGTGGTGGTTCTGATGGCTTCTCCGGTATCACAGGAAACCCTCTTGTAGGACGCTTTACCAACGAGCTCGTTGCTATGGGTGGAACAGCTATCCTTACAGAAGTCCCTGAGATGTTCGGTGCTGAGCAGGTTCTTATGAACAGAGCTGAAAGCAAGGAAGTCTTCGAAGAAGTTGTAGACATGATCAATGGCTTCAAGCACTACTTTACATCTCATGGACAGGTTGTCTATGAAAACCCAAGTCCAGGAAACAAGATGGGTGGTATCACAACTCTTGAAGATAAGAGCCTCGGATGTGTTCAGAAGGGTGGTCGTGCACCAGTCTCCGGCGTTCTCAAGTATGGTGAGAAAGTCAAGAAGAATGGCATGAACCTTCTTACAGGTCCAGGTAATGATATCGTCTCAACAACAGTTCAGAGTGCAGCAGGTGCTCACCTGATCCTCTTTACTACTGGTCGTGGAACTCCACTCGGGGCACCAGTTCCAACTGTAAAGATTGCAACTAACAGCACTTTGGCTCAGAAGAAGTCCAACTGGATTGATTTCAATGCAGGACGCCTTCTCTCTGAAGACAGTGATAAAGTCCTCAATGACTTCATTACTCTCATCCAGCGCATCGCTAGCGGTGAAGTAAAGACAAGAAACGAAGAGAACGGTTATACAGAAATTTCTATCCTTAAGGATGGAGTAGTTCTCTGATTCATATTAATGGTGTATCCTTCGGCTGGTGCTTGGTGTACCAGCCATTTTTTGGGTGAAAGGTTTGTTATGGGAAAAGAAAATATACTAAAAAAGACTTGGGTAATGGTGCTCCTTGCTACACTCTGTCAGGCTCTCTGGGGAGTAGTATTCCCTGTAATAAAGAAAAGCTATGAACTATTCTCTATTTCAGGAGTAGGCTCAACGCTTCTCTTTGCCTCCATCAGATTTATGGTGGCAGGAGTAATCTTGCTTCTTATCGATACTGTAATGGAGAAGCGTTTTCCTGTCTTGGATAAGAAGGGTTGTAAATCTGTTTTGATGTTGGGAACAATACAGACAGGTTTGGCATATGCTTTTCAATATATAGCTATGATGAGTGCCGCCTCCATTAATTGCTCGATTCTTAATGGAACGGGAGTTATATTTTCTACCATTATCGCTCACTTCCTATTTAAAGATGACAAGATGACAGTCAAGAAAGCTATTGGCGCTGTCTTGGGTTTTATTGGTGTCTTGGTCTGTTTCGTTTGGGGTGGAAAACTGGAAGGATTCTCTCTCAAAGGAGAGGGATTGATGCTATTGAGTATCCTTACCTTTGTTACGGGTACTAATATCTCAAGGATTATTACTAAAGGTATCAAGAGTATTGTTGTTTCTGGCTACAATCTCCTGATTGGAGGAGTTGAATTATTTGTTCTTGCTCTTCTATTGGGTGGAAGAATCGGAAATGGTGGTTTGTATGGAATTATATGCCTACTATTCCTTTCCTTTACTTCCTGCGTCTGTCTCTATCTTTGGACAGCTCTCTCAAGTGCAAACTCAGTGTCAAAGGTAGCTGTGTTCCAGTGTGTTAACCCAATTACCGGAGCAATTGCAGCTTCACTCTTACTTGGAGAGAATGTATTCCAGCCAAAATATATAGTATCAGTATTGCTAGTAACTATAAGCATTATCATTATTACCAAGGGCGGGAAAAAGATAGCAAAGTAGGGCGATTGTTATTCTTTCCCTGTTAAATTGACAATAAGTCGTCGAAAATAAACTGTGTAAAATCTTTTGTGTATCATAAGAAAGGTTTTGACAGTTACTCTTGATATATAGTATTCTTTATCTTAATAAATTTACTCAAACTTTACTTAAATTTATTCTAATTCGAGAGAAATCTCGGAGAAAGGAGAGAGTATGAAGAAAAATCGCTTGGCATTAATTGTAATAGCTTTGGTTTTTATCTGCTTTATTACAAGCTGTGAGGAGAAAATCAAGAGTTACACAGTAAACTTTGTTACAGATCATGGAGAGAGTATTCCTGCTGAAACTGTTCTTCATGGAAGTACCGTTACTGAACCTGAAGTGAAAAGTATTGATGGAGTGAAATTCTGTGGTTGGTATCTTAATGATGTCCTCTTTGATTTCTCTAATCCTATTACTTCAAACATCACATTGGTGGCTAAATGGGCACATGATCAGCATCTATTTGGAGAAGACAACATCTGTTCTATTTGTTCTGGAATCAAGTGTGGTGAAAATGCTGCCTATATTTATGAAGAGAATACAGAAACCCTGAGAATAACTGGAACTGGAAGTATTGATGACTATTATGACGGTAAGTCTACAACCTTCCCTAAACCTTGGGATGATTTATTTTCAGAGTCAAAAATAAAGAATGTTGTAATAGAAGAAGGAATCACCAGAATTGGTCATTATGCATTCGTAGATCTTGCTAAAGCAGAGAAAGGCGAAACAAACTCAATTATATCAGTAGAGCTTCCAAATACTCTTGAAGAAATAGGTTTAATGGCATTTGCTTATTGTTCTTTCTCTGAAATAATCGTCAAGGAAAACATATCAAAAATATTGGATGGAGCTTTTACAAGTTGTTCCAACCTCAAGAACGTCACAATACTTAATACTTTTGAGCCAGGAAAAACAGATCGCATTTTTGAAGACTCTATAAATATTGAGAAAATATTATTTGGTGGAACAAAAGAAGAATGGATAGATATAGCTCAGTGGTCTGATGGTGATACAGACGTAGTTTGTTCTGATGGAAACATAGAATACTATTTATCTAAAGATAGAAAACTTTTTGGATGTCTCACTCCATATGGTAGAGGATTGTCAGAGATCACTATACCTGAAGGTGTTGAAATTGTTGGCGTTGGAGCATTTAAAGATTCCAAGATTACAAGCATAAAGATGCCTTCGACTCTATTTGAAATTAGAGACAGTGCATTTATGAATTGTCAGGAATTAGTGACAGTTGAATTAAATAAAGGCTTAAATACTATCAAAGGAAGTGCATTTTCTGGTTGTACCAAGCTAAAAAACATTGAGCTGAATGAAGAGTTAAAAACGATTGAATCACAGGTGTTTGAAGGATGTATTTCTTTAGAGAAGATAATTATTCCAAAGGGAATACAGTATCTCTATCCTCATGTTTTCAAGAGTTGCACAAATACACTAGGAGTAGAGTTTAAAGGGACAACAGAAAGCCTAAAAGGTGCCATGAATGTTACATCACCTTGTGGGGCTGAAACAAAAAAGATGCAGATTAAGTGTACTGATGGAGATTATGAGTATTGTATTGGTAATCATGATTTAAACCCTTGATAATAAAAGCCTTTTTGCAGCGTTGGAATAATCCAGCGCTGTAAAAAAGGAGCTCATTTAAGAGCTCCGGAACAGGATTCTATAGCGTTAAAGCCATGACAGCCTTGATGGTATGCATTCTATTCTCTGCTTCCTCGAATACAAGGGATGCAGGGCTTTGGAATACTTCATCTGTGACTTCCATAGCACTTAGCCCATATTTATCAAAGATCTCTTTTCCGATATCTGTCTCCAGGTCATGGAAGGATGGAAGACAGTGGAGGAAGATGGCATCCTTTCCTGTTTTTTCCATTACACTTGCGTTTACTTGGTAAGGAAGCAGATCTTCAATTCTTTCCTTCCATACTTCTTCTTTTTCTCCCATGGACACCCATACATCTGTATAGATGACATCACAGTCTTTTACAGCCTTATCAACATCGCTTTCAAGAGTAATCTTGGCTCCAGTTTCCTTGGCTATCTCCATGCATTTCTCAACGATCTCTTTTGGAGGGAAGTATTTCTCAGGAGCACAAGCTGTGTACTCAAGACCCATCTTTGCGCATCCAATCATCATTGAGACACCCATGTTGAATCTTGCGTCACCCATGAAAC
>JALFYG010000281.1 GCA_022784805.1 Spirochaetales bacterium | reverse complement strand
GCGTCTTCGATAACAAAGAAGTTGAGATGAATGTCCGCTCTCCAAAGCCAAGCATCAACATTGTGGGCGGTGGAAATATGGAGGATCTTCAGAATGCAATGAATTCCCTTGGCTCCATCTTCTCCGGTCAGAATGGCCAGCATCTTAGAAAGATTACAATTAAGAGAGCAAGGGAAATAATCAAAGAAGAAGAGATGGAGAGAGTGGTTGACATCGACAAAGCTGTTGATGAAGCCAAGGAAAGAACTGAGCAGATGGGAATAATCTTCATCGATGAAATCGATAAGGTTGCTTCCCGTGGCAACACAAGCGGCGCGGATGTCTCCAGAGAAGGTGTCCAGCGTGATATCCTCCCAATTGTCGAGGGAACAAAGGTATCCACACGTTGGGGTGTAATCGACACCACAAATATCCTCTTCATTGCTGCAGGAGCCTTCTCTCTTTCCAAGCCTAGCGATCTCATTCCTGAGCTTCAGGGAAGATTCCCTCTCCACGTTGAGCTCAATGACCTCACTGAGAATGATTTCTATAGAATCCTTACTGAGCCTCAGAACGCCATTACAAAGCAGTACAAGGCTCTTCTCTCCACAGAGAACGTCAACATTGAATATGAAGACGATGCACTTAGAGAGATAGCAAGAATTGCCGCTGAAGTTAACCAGTCCAATGACAACATTGGAGCCAGACGCTTACACACAGTAATGGAAAAACTCTTGGAGGAACTAAGCTTCTCTGCCAATGAACTCTCAGGTCAGACTATTACCATCACAAAGGGATATGTAGACGAAAGACTAAAGAACATTGTAGAGAATCAGGATCTATCAAGATATATTCTCTAAAATATGTTACTATAGCTATATGCAGTACATAACTATTGTTGCAGACAGCTATGAAGAAGCGGCGGAAAAAGCAAGAAAGGAGTATGGTGACGCCATACGCATCCATTCCCGCCGCGATTTTACTACACCCGGTGGTCTCTTTACACGAAAGATGAAGAAGTGTGAGATCACTTGTTATATTTCCCCTTCTCCCCTGGAAGAAAAGACTGTGGAAGAGAGGGACATGAATGAGTTTGAAAAAGAAGCAAAGACTCCAGACCCTCATAAACTCTCAAAGGCTGAACGCCTAAACACAGAAATACATAGAGGAACGGAAGAGGGATATAAAAAAGCAGAGAAGCTTCTTGATGAAAACTATATCTCCGGTCCATTAAGAGAAAAACTATTGGAAGGTTTGTCCTGCTCTCAAAATGAGTGCGCCAGGGTGCTGAGCGAGAGAATTTTGGAAAACACAAAGATGGACTACGAAGCCCAGATTCACCCATCTCGTGTGGTTGTATTCCTTGGCCCCACAGGTGCCGGAAAGACTACGACACTTGCAAAGGTGGCTTGGCTTTATAAATCCAGCGGGAAGAAGGTTGGGATCATCACTCTCGACTCTTACAGAGTTGGTGCCTATGAGCAGATAGCTGCCTTTGGAGAGGGCTTGGGAATACCTGTTGAAAAAGTTGGAAAAGAAGACCAATTGATGGTTGCCATGGAGAAGTTCTCATACTTTGATCTAGTTCTAGTGGACACAATGGGCCTTAGCAGCAAGGATTTGGAGTTGAACCTCAGGCTGAAGGGACTTGGCCTCCAGTTATCCAGGTTAAACACAACCTTTACTCTCATTGTCTCAGCCAGCATGAAGGAAGAAGATATGATGAGGCACTATGAGAGATATAAAGATGATTTCTCTATCACATCTATCATCGTCACAAAGTTGGATGAGTCTATAACAATTGGAAATGCTCTTTCCTTTGCTTATTCCATCAATAAGCCTATTCTCTTCTTTACAGATGGGCAGAAGGTTCCTGAAGACTTGGAGAAGGCTTCTACAGAAGTTATTCTTGGAAACCTCAGAGGTTTCGGGTTGGATATGAGGGCATATAGAGGACAGCTCTGATCAGATCTTTCCGCTCTTTCTGAGAATGCTTTCGATTCTCTCTACGAGCTCAGAACCATCTTTATCTTCACACCAAACGTAGTAAGAGCCAACTTGAATTCCATCTACCATCCTGGATGGAACAGAGATGGCTCTTTCTGTTGTTACACTGGATGGGGGAGTGATGAATCTGACGATGTTATCTAAGACGACGGGGTCTTCCTTTCCGTCATAGGCAACTATGTAGCCCTTGTTTGAAATAATGGCCACATCATAGTTGATCTTCATTTCTTTCTTCACTTCTTCCAAAATAGCTTGGATCTCGGAGTCAAGGGTTAGGGTGATGGAAGAGCCATGGACAGTGGTCTTTCCAATCTCTGGAAGAGCCATCAGGTATTCATTGAACATCTCCTCGATTCCTCCATTTCCAGTTGAAGGAGAGAAGGATGCTCCTATTAAGTCTTCAGCCACATTATATGGATAAGACCTGGTTTCTTTTTCAGAAAACTCAACAGAAGAAGAAAGACCTTCTTGCATTAATCTTATGTTAATAAAATCAACCAAAGGATTCGTGATTACCTTGGAAAGAGGAATAAACCTCTCTCCTCTCTCTATCTTTGCTGCTATCTCAAGGGCATTGTAATCTGAGTATTCTGATAAAAATGAAGAGATTTGCTGGATGTTGTCCTTCTCCAAAGTAATGGAGAAACCATAGTCTGGAGCCTGAATGGCAAGAATTCTGCCATTACGGTCATAGATAGTTCCCCTTATATTGTTCTTCGATACTACAGGATCATTATATCCCCAAGTAACAAGCCCATCTCTCAGGCACAGGGAAATAGCTCCATATATAATTAATATAGTCAAAGCAAGAGAAACAAGAATAAGAATGACCCCTCTGGGCTTGTTGCCTTTGTCTTCCATATGAAACATAATAGTTTCGCGAGTGGAGTTTTGTCGATAGTGAGTAGAAGCGATTATGATGATATGCCATCTGGTGGCGGAGGAAGAAGAGGAAAAGGCAACAGAGGATTGACTTTGGGTGTCTTGATCTGCATTCTCGTTGTTTTGATCATTATTGTGGTCAAATTAATAGTAACCCCAGATGAAAAACTGGAAGTGTTGCCACCTAATCCTGTAGAAAAAGCTAGTGTCCAGAGTGAAGAAGTGGACACTTCTTCCACTATCGTTGAATCTGAAAACATTATCATTACAAATGAAGAGAGTGTTCACCCAATAGAGGCTGAAGATATTTCTGAAGAGATTATTGATGATGAATCTAATATCGAAGCTCTTCCTGAAGATGTAGAAAATACTATTGAGGAAGAACCTCTAACTGAAATAACAGAAGATGAAATAAGCGAAGAGATAGAAATAGAAGAAGTCTCAGAGGAACTTCCTGAAGAAGATATCCCAATCGAAAGTGAAAGTGAATCTATTACTGAAGAAGAAATAATCGCGGAAGAAAACATCTCCGAAGAAGAACCTATCATTGAAGAAGCCTCTATAGAAGAGCCAATGGAAGAAAGCCCAGTAGTGGAGGAAATAGAGGAAGAGTTTAAAGAAATTGAAGAATCTGTCGCTGACACAGATTCTTCTCTCGATACATCTACAGAAGAAACCATTAAAGAAAATGAAACCATAGAAATCCTTGAAGAACCGATAGTTGAAGAAGACGTAGAGGAGCCAGAGGTTATTGAAGTAATAACATCTCCTATCATTGAAGAAGTGGAAGAAACACCAGAAACAGTTTCCTTTGATCCATTCCCAAATGAAGACGTGGAGAACCTGAGAAAGGGCTTGGGAGAGCTACTTGCAAAGTTCAACTTCGACTTGATTCTTGCAGAAGAAGAGAGTCCTGTAGAAGAGGCACCTCTTCTTCCTACGGAAGATGTAGTTATTATCGAAGAAGAAGTTTCTCCTCTAGAAAATAAAGAAGAATCAATAGTTGAAGAAAGCGAAGAAGAAATCATCTCTGAAGTTGATGTAGATGAGACTTCTCCTACTGAAGAACCTGTTATTGAAGAAGTATCTTCAACTGAAGAAGAAACACCTCTTGAGAATGAAGCACCTATCTCAAAGACTGCAATGATAGAAGAAGTAAGCCATGAGATTATCTCAGGCTCAGAACTTGTGGTTGAAGAAGATAAGGTGGTGCTGATTTCTACTCCTGGAAGCGCTGTTAAGAGTCCAATAGATGGAGTTATTATAGAATCAAAAAAGATAGATGGGCAGAAAACAATCTCTATTGAACCAGAAGAAGGAGAGATTTGGCGCTTCAGCGGATTTGAGAGAGTTAACGTAAAACTCAACGATTCAATAAAGAAAGGTGGAATACTTGGAAGCGTCGGTTCTTCTTCTGGATCCTCTATTTCAGTGTCGATAGTCAATTTATAAGTCAACTAACCATTAGAGTTGAACATTATCATGGCAAGACCGGCAGATTCTCTGCTGGTTTTGTATTTGATTAAGCCAAGAGAATTGTTCTTAACGAAAATCATGATGAATCTTTTTAAACTGGTAGAAGCATGAAGAGGGAAGAAACATATGAGAAAGAAATCTGCATTAACGAATTTGTAGGCATAGCTTTAACTCTTTCTTAAGGAGAAAGCATAGTCCGATCAGAAAAAAGGGCTCCAAACGATAAATCTGCCAACAAAAAAAGAATTTGAAAAAATAAGGAGTAAGCTGAACCTGATTTAGCGAAATAATGACAACAAATACGATGCAGAGCTAAAAGAGAGAGGAGTAGGTTCTGTCATCAAGATAGGTATTGCCTTAAGAGGAAAGGAAGCTGTAGTCAAGAGATGAGAAAGTGAAACTAAGTGAATAATATTGCTCCCCGAAGGGAGCAAGAATCAGAAGTTTCTTCCACAGCAGTTTTTATATTTCTTGCCGCTGCCGCATGGACAAGGATCATTTCTACCGACCTTTGGTCCTTCTCTTCTTACTGTAGTGTTGCTGGCTTGTGCCTGGGATGCCACCACAGTTCCCTTTCTTTCCATTTGGGATAGGGACATGGAGTCTACGTGGTTCTCCTTGAGTTTCTGAGGAGTTCTCTCCATTGGTCTAGGTCCCTGTACTTGGAATCTCACAAGGATTGCAGCTTTACATACAGCTTCTGTAATTGCCTCAAGCATATTGTCGAAGGCATCGGAAGCTGTGTTCTTATACTCAACAAGAGGATTCTTCTGAGCATAACTCATGAGAGAAGCAGCATCCCTCAACTCATCAAGCTGATCCAGGTGGTCAACCCATCTCTTATCGATGTTCTTGAGATACATATATCTCAAATAATCGTTGAAGAACTTTTCTCCTGCAAAGTCACGCTTCTTGTCCAAAAGATCAGAGAGCTTAGACTTAAGAATCTCCTTGTCTTTTATGTCCTCAAGAGGAAACTGTACGGCATAGACTCTCTGTAAGCCTTCTCTGAATTTGTCTTCATTGCCTTCGGCTTCTTCGAATATGGAATCAATAAGATCGTTGTTCTTCTCCTTGACTCTATCTGTAAGGTGTTCTTCCGTGAGAATCTCATCTCTCTGCTGATAGATGAAGTTTCTTTCTTCATTAAGAACATCATCGTATTCAAGAAGTCTCTTTCTGATGGCGAAGTTTCTTTCCTCAACCTTCTTCTGGGCGTTCTCGATTGCAGAGTCCAGCATCTTATGGTGGATAGGCTCTCCTGTGTTCATGCCTAGCTTTCCAAGCATTTCCTTCATGCCTTCCTTGGCAAAGAGTCTCATTAATGAGTCATCGAGAGATACGTAGAACTGGCTTGTTCCTGGGTCGCCCTGTCTTCCGGCTCTTCCTCTAAGCTGGTTGTCGATACGTCTTGATTCATGGCGCTCACTTCCGATGATATATAAGCCGCCAAGAGCTTTGACCTCTTCAGAAGCCTTCTTCCAGATAGGCATTATTTCTTCTTTTGCCTTCTTCAGTTCCTCTGGTGTGGCTTCAGTTCCAACTTTCTTCAAAGCCAAGTGGTCAGGAGAACCACCAAGCTTGATGTCGGTTCCACGTCCAGCCATGTTGGTTGCAATGGTTACCGCACCCTTTCTTCCAGCTTCACCGATGATGTAGGCTTCTCTTTCATGGTTTTTGGCATTCAATACTTCATGAGGAATTCCTGCTCTCAATAAGAGCTTGGATAGAGCCTCAGATTTCTCGATGCTTGCAGTACCGATCAATATAGGCTGACCAGTTGCGTGGACTTCTTTTGCCTTCTCGACAATAGCCTTGAACTTGAACTCTTCATTGTAGAAAGTAAGGTCTTCCAAGTCCTTTCTCTGGAGGGGGAGGTGAGTAGGAAGAACAACTACGTCCAAGTCATAGATCTGCTTAAACTCCACTGCTTCAGTATCAGCAGTACCTGTCATACCGGAGATCTTGTCATACATTCTGAAGAAGTTCTGGAATGTAATGGTGGCAAAGGTCTTGCTGTCTCCCTTTACCTTTACATTCTCTTTAGCTTCTATGGCCTGATGGAGGCCTTCGCTGTATCTTCTTCCTGGAAGAATTCTTCCAGTAAACTCGTCGACGATCTGTATTTCGCCGTCTTTGACGATGTAATCTACATCGGCTTTATAGAGATACTCAGCTCTTACAGCCTGGGTTACATAGTGGACCATCTC
>JALFYG010000280.1 GCA_022784805.1 Spirochaetales bacterium | reverse complement strand
CTTCTTCAAGATAAAGGCAACAAGTGCAGTTGCAATTGCTCCAAGCATGTAAGCTCCTGGTGCCTTCTGAAGAATAAGGACCTTATGATTTGAGAAGTACTTTACGGAGATATTTGCAAACTTTACTTCACCGAAGATATCTCTGACCTGTCCCCAATATGTACCTATACCCATGATCTCTCTCATGGAACCTACGAAGTAGATCACCAATCCGAAGATAAGAGAGAACAAGAAAACCTTTGCAACCATATGCTTCTCTTCATATCCTGTTGCTCCCTGGGCGACTCCAAAGAGCATCATGTTGATGGAACAGAGGGCGATATAGATACCGATGTTCTTGTAAGCATCGATGAAGTATGCTTCTGTAACCATCTGGAAGATGGATGCATAAAGAGTTGTGACAATAAGTGTGACAAAGTATTTGTTCTCTTCTGTCACGAAGCGTCTCAAGAGTCTCATGGTCAGAGTAGACATGACCATGATGAAGATAATTCCCACTTCCATTGATATGGCAGAAATAGTGTTGATAGTTGCTGCAAATGCTGGAGTAAGACCAAGGAATATCAATTCAACAAGTATTTTTCTATATTTCTCTTCCATTAGTTGCCTCCTTTGATAGCCTTGAAGCTTTCAAAGACATCATCGATAGCATCTCTTACAGCTTCGCTGGTGAGAGTAGCGCCGGTGATGATAGTCTCTTCTCCAGTCCAGGACTCTGTAACTCCAACTAGTCCTGCGGTGTAGTTTGCAGGCTCTGAGTGTGCGAAGTATTCAGCGTCCACATAGAGAGAAGAACAGTTGAATGAGTAGATGGCACCGTTATCGTCGATGGAGATATACATTGTGAGAGGAGTGTTCTCGAATGCATAGCTTCTTACACCAAAGCCATAGTATGTTCCGTTCTCGTTTACACACTTGAATGCTGTAGTGGCATTATTGAAGAGTGGAACATCGATTTCAGTGACAGTGCTGTTTGGAACGTACTTCTGGAATCTCTTGATATCTGAAGAAGAAGTATTCTTAACAATAGAAGCAGCTTCGCCTAGAAGAGCAGAGAGTGTTGAAGAAGAGAGTGTAGAGACTTCCTTTCCTTCAAGGTCATAGACCTTGGAGATCTTTCCGTTTGTAACAACAGCATAGTTCTCGTCGTTCTCGACTACCCAGTATGCCACTGCGCCTTCGTTCAATGCTTTCTGAGCTCTTACCACTCCGTTTACGCTGGAAGTGAACTCTTCCTGAGCCATCATGCCAGCTGGGTTGAGAGCTGTGCCGAATACAACAGGCATCAATTCTTCATAAAGCTGCTTAGGCTCTTTCTTTGCTGCAACAATAAGACCGTTGTCACTGAGAGCCTTGAAAGCATCAGCAACACCATTCTTGATGGCGGAAGATGAGTATGTGACACCTGCAACAAGGTCAACTGTGCTGAGAGTGCTGTCAGAACCGATGAAAGTATCGACATAGTCATCACCAACGTCTCTTGTCTCAGGATAGGAAGTGATGTTGATCTTCTGTACCTTATTCTCTCCATCGATGGCGACATACATGACGATGGCTTCTTTTGTAAAGCCTGCCTTTGTGCAGACCTTGACGACGTAGCCCTGTCCACTAGTCTCTTTATAGACAGTCTCAACTGTTGAAGGAACACTAGAGAGGGAGAGCTCTTCAAAGCCCTTTGCATTAGGCATTACATCCTTGGCGGGTCCTACTTCACCCTGCATTCTTGATTCAATGATCAGAGGATAAGTCCACATATTGACCAGGAAGAGAATAACGAAGGCCAAGATGACTACAATAACAGGAAGAATGATGCTTTTTAATGACTTATTTGCCATTTGCACTACCTCCCAATGGAATGTTTCTTGTAAAGTGCTCGATGTATGGAACAAGCAGGTTACAGATCAGGATTGAGAAAGATACACCTTCTGGGTATCCACAGAATCTTCTAATAATGAATGTGATGATACCTGCAAGAATACAGAACACAACCTTACCTCTTACATGGAGAGGAGTAGATGAGTAGTCTGTAGCCATAAAGATACCTCCGATAAAGAGTCCACCGGATAGAATCTCATAGAGGGCGACCATCGGACTCTGGGAAGAAGCAAGGAACAATACAAACACTGTTGCAATGTAAGCAAATGGAACGTACCACTTGATTACCTTTCTTACAGACAAATATATCCAACCGATTACAAGTGCGATGATACATGTCTCTCCGATACTACCACCATGTAAGCCAAGAAGCATCTGAGGAAGAGTAGGAAGAAGATCCATGTTTCCAGCCTTCAAGTTGACAAGTGGTGTTGCGCTTGAAACAAGCTCTACACACTGAGGCACTGTAAAAGATGTGACGGTGGAGAAACAAAGAAGCATGAAAACACGAGCTGTGATGGCAGGGTTTGCAAAGTTCTTTCCAAGTCCTCCGAAGATTCCTTTTACAAAGACAATGGCGAATACAGAGCCCACGATTGCCTGAGGAATCGTGACATCTGTTCCCAAGTTAAGAGCCAAAAGAACACCCGTGACAACTGCAGAAAAATCTCCAATTGAGCAAGGCTTCTTGACTATCAAATTAAACAACCACTCTGCAACTACTGCGGAAAGTACACATGTTACGATCAACAAGAGGGCCTTTACCCCGAAGATTGCAACAGCCGCAATACAAGCAGGAATGAGTGCGATCACTACATCCAACATAATTCTTCTTGTGGAGGAATTATCGTGGAAGTGTGGTGATGACACATTAAGAAGATTATATTTCTTTTCCATCACTATCTTCTCCTACTTCTCATGAAACGCTTGTCTTCCCTATTGTTTGCAACAAGAGGTCTATGAGCAGGACAAACAAAAGCACAGCATCCGCATTCCATGCACTGGGCGACATCCTCTCTCTTCAAGAGAGCTTCCTTTTCGTCCTCATCCTCCATGTTCAATGCCTTTGCGAAGGCAACTGGGTTAAGGTTCAATGGACATGCCTCGATACACTTACCGCAGTGGATACAAGGACTAGGTTCGGAGAGAGTTGCTTCCTTTTCACCCATTGCAACGATACCGTTTGTAGCTTTAACGATGCTCTCGTTAAGGTCAGACACTGTTCTTCCCATCATCGGGCCACCCTCGATGACCTTTCTTGGCTCCTCTTTAAAGCCTCCGCAGGCTTCAAGACAGTAACCGAAGCTGGTTCCAATAGGAACGATGATGTTCTTCGGCTCTTTGACAGCACTACCGTCAACAGAAACACACTTCTCGATGAGAGGCATACCTGTTTCGAAGTAAAGAGCCATCTTTGCAAGTGTGGTGACGTTTGTGATGATTACACCCAAAGATGCAAGACGCTGACCTGCAGCGACAACTTTTCCTGTTGCGTTCCACAAAAGAACCTGCTTTGCTCCCTGAGGGTATACACTTTCAAGAGTCTTGACGATTACAGATGGGTCGTCCTTGAAGACTTCTGTCAGGTGTGCGATGGCTTCAGGCTTATTTGCCTCGATACCAATGACATACTCCTTGGCACCGACAAATCTCTTGAGAATCTCGATTCCACTCTTAATGTGGTCGCTGTCTTCAACCATTGTTCTGTTATCTGCAGTACAATATGGCTCACACTCAGCACCATTAATGAGAACAGTCTCGATTTTATTCTTTCTGACAGCTTCCCACTTACCATGTAATGGGTAAGCTGCGCCACCGAGGCCTACTATTCCACTCTTACGGCATCCATCCAAAAAGTCATCCAAAGTCTCAAGCTTTGGAGCCTTCATCGCAGGATCATTCTCCATTTTTCCGTCACTTTTAATAGAGACATACTTATCTGTCACATCTGTGACGCTGCCACTGATAGATGCATGAATAGGAGAAGATACTCTTCCTTCCCCCTCCTTGGCAATCAGCTGACCTCTGTACACATGGTCCCCAACTGCAACAACAGGAACAGCAGGCACACCTGAGTGCATGCTCATTGGTATTGTTACAGACTCTGGTACAGCTATGCGCACGCTATGCATGTCTTGAGTAGACTTGCAATGAGGTACGTGGACTGCCGATATCTTTTTTTTGAAAAGCATCTATATGCCCTCCTTAATGTAATTACTTTATCACCAAATCCTTGACTCTGTCAGTCATCTCGATATTGCCGTCCGGCTCTATCCAGATACACTCCACGCCATCAAGGCTATCAACCAACTTTTTACCCTCTTCAAGAGGCATACAATAGAGAGCCGTAGAGAGACAATCCGCAAGCCCGCTATCTTTTGTTATTACAGTCAAAGAGTCGTAATAACGGGCAGGATAGAGAGTATCTTTGTCGATAATGTGTGGATACTTCACTCCATCGACTACAAAATATCTTTCATAGCTGCCACTGGTCACCACTGCAGTGTCTTTGACTTCTATTGTAAGGGCGAAGGCTTCGTCTGGATTCTTCGGGTCCCTTATTCCAGTACTCCAGCCGCTTCCGTCCAGTTTTGTTCCTATTATCCTGATATTTCCTCCTATATTAAGAACATAACTGGAAACCCCTCTACTCTCCAATAGTTCTGCCGCTTTTTCTGTTGCATAACCCTTTCCAAGAGCTCCTACATCAATTGAAGCATTACTATTGTTGATTCTCACCCTATTGTTCTCACTGTCGATATCCAAATACTCAAAGCCGACAAACTCCCCTGCTTTTTTCAATTCCTCTGCGTCAGGTAAATATGCAGGGCTGCTATTTCTTCCCTCATGCCATAAAGAAAGGACAGAGCCCATCATTACGTCCATCTCACCCTTAGTGAGATTATTCATTTCTTTTGCATATAGAAGGAATTCAATCAGGAGAGGATCAACCTCTAGATACTCTCCTCCTGCATTTTTATTAAGAGAGCAGAGATTATTGACTCCGCTATACTCATGATAGATATCGAATAGAATGTGATATTTCTGTAATAAATAGTAAACAGAGTCACAATTTTCTGTGAACTCTTCCTCACTGTCTCCTTTGTAAGAGAACACATAGGAAACAGTGTCGAAGAGGTCATAGTAGACTCTTCCCACTCCTTTTGGGTTTTGAACACTCTTAGTAGTATTAGTAGTACTACTTGAGTTTTCTTCACCATTATTCTTGGAGCAGCCTGATATAACTATCAGTGTGATGAGGGCCAAAACGGCCCCCACCATAAAGAGTCGATTCTTCATATCACTTTGCGTTGTTAGCGGCCTTTGCTCTTACGCTCTGGAAACCAGGACTGCTGATAGAGCAGGAAG
>JALFYG010000224.1 GCA_022784805.1 Spirochaetales bacterium | reverse complement strand
TATGCTTTCCATAGCTTTTGGTTAGGTTTTTGATTTCAATTGCATACTTCATCTTTCTCTCCTTTGAGATATGCTTTTCTCCAGAATTTCAGAAACTCCAGATAGTCTTTCTCCATTTTGTCAGGGTCTATCTCCCCCTTCTCGCTTTCGTGCCATAAATAGCCCTCGCTCATGTAGTAGATTTCCTTGTACATGACAGTGAGGTCCAAGTCGTCACGAAAGTCTGTTTCTGAGTACACAGCACGCAACACCTTCTCATCCACTTTCATAAATGGATCTAAGCTTTTTGCAATGTCTCCCGAGACTTCCTTGTCTTTCTCGTACCATGCCTTCACGGCAAAGAGAGCCATCCAAGGCCAGGCGCGAGAGAGGTCCATCTTTACTCTCAAACCCTTTTCCATGGCAGAAAAGAATTCCTTGTCCATATAAGCTCCAGACTCCACCATCTTCTCTTTTGTCTTCTCTCCAGTGAGATTCCAAAGGAAGAGAAAGAGCTCTTTCTTTGTCTCAAAGTAATGGAAAAGGAGGGCCTTGCTTACTCCTGCTTCCTTTGCGATATCACTCATACTTGCCTTCTCATACCCATGAAGAGAGAAGCATTTCATGGCGCCATTTACTATGCATCTCTGTCTCTCTTCAGGGAGAGAATAGAATTTATCGTTCAATTATCCTCCATTAACCGATTCGGTCAATAATAAGTTAAACATTTTTCATTTAGTTGTCAACGAAATTTTAAACAGAGGTTTTGAAATAGCAAGCATCAATACGTTACTATTTATAGCAACAAGAATAAGCGACATTTTGCAAAAAATTCGGTCAGAAACATGGAAAAAGAGAAAAGTTTAGTTAAGTTTAGTTGAAAAACCTCTTGCAAAGCTACTAAACCGGTGTAATATGATTACTGTCAGAAAAAAAACTATACGCTTCGGGAGACCGAAGTTTGGAGGTAAAAATGAAGAAACTTACAGTTATCCTCATGGTGCTTGCTCTTGTTTTCACAAGTGCATTCGCACAGGGTGCCGCTGAAGGCACAGCAAAAAAAGGATCAGTCTATTGGCTCAACTTTAAGCCAGAATCAGATGCAGTCCTTCAGGAAGTAGCTAAGGCATATACAGCTGAAACAGGCGTTGAAGTAAAGGTTGTCACAGCAGCTTCTGGTACATACAACGAAACTCTCACAGCTGAGATGGACAAGTCTAACCCTCCTACACTCTTTGTCGTAGGTAACCAAGGTGCAGTCGCTTCTTGGGGTGATTTCTGTCTCGACCTCACAGGCACACCTATTGCCGCTGAGCTCAGCACAGATGCTTACAACCTCTATGACGAGAACGGCAAGCTTTGCTCTATCGGTTACACATATGAGTGTTTCGGTATCATCGTAAACAAGGCTCTCCTTGCTAAGGCTGGTTACTCAATCGATCAGATTACAAACTTCGAGTCTCTCAAGGCTATCGCTGAAGACATCCATGCAAGAAGCAAGGAACTCGGATTTGATGCATTCACATCAGCTGGTATGGACGGCTCTTCTTCTTGGAGATTCTCTGGTCACCTTGCTAACGTTGCTCTCTACTATGAAGCAAGAGACAATGGTTGGACAGCTGGTCCTCAGCCTGCAACAATCTCAGGCAAGTATCTTCCTAACTTCAAGAACCTCTGGGATCTCTACATCAACAACAGCGCATATGCTCCAAACTCACTTGCTACAGGTGGATATGATGCAGAAGCAGAGTTCGGAAAGGGCGAAGCAGTATTCTATCAGAACGGTAACTGGGAATTTGATGCTCTCACAGGTAAGTATGGCTTGAATCCAGAAGACTTGGCTATGATCCCATTCTACTCTGGTGTTGAAGGCGAAGAGATGGCTGGTCTTAACTGTGGAACAGAAGGCTGCTGGGCTATCAACAAGGAAGCTGCTCAGGAAGACATCGATGCTACAATGGACTTCATGGTTTGGATGGTTACATCCGAGACAGGAACAAAGCTCCTTGCTCAGACATTCGGCGCTATTCCTTACAAGAACGCTGCTCCTTCCAACAACGTATTCCTCGATCAGGCTAACGAATACAACAAGAAGGGTTGCTATGTCATGACTTGGGCATTCAACTATACTCCTGCAGTTGATGACTGGAGATCTGGTGTTGTTTCTGCAATGAACCAGTATGACAACGCTCCATCAGATGCTACATGGAAGGGTGTTGAAACAGCATTCGTCCAGGGATGGGCTAACCACTACGCAAAGGATCACCAGTAATCTCTGATTGATTCTCAATAGGGGGCGGGCAGTACCCGCCCTTTATTTCTAGTTTTTCTCGCATCGTTATTCTATTACGGAGAAAATAAAAGATGGCTAAGACAAAGAAACCTCGCCGGGTTGAAGGCGGTTTTAGTTCCAAGCTTATTAAGAAACCGATTAAGAAATGGTTTCCTCTTTTTATGGGACCAACCATCATTTGTTTTGCAATAGGCTTTGTATGGCCCTTCATACAGGGTATTTATCTTTCATTCTGTAACTTCAGAGTCACATCAAAAGTTACATGGGTAGGCTTTGCAAACTATGTAAAAGTATTCCAAGACCCAACTTTCTTCCATGCTTTCTGGTATACAGGTCTTTATACAATAGTATCGGTTGTTTTGATCAACGTATTTGCATTTGCAATTGCTTATATTCTTACAAAGGGTATCAGGGGAAGCAATCTCTTCAGAACAGTATTCTTTATGCCTAACCTTATCGGTGGTATTGTTCTGGGTCACATTTGGTCAATGATCTTCGATGGTGTTCTGTCTAAGTTCGACACATCCATTCTTCTTGAAACAAAATACGGTTTCTGGGGCTTGGTAATCGTTATGTGCTGGCAGCAGATCGGATACATGATGATTCTCTATATTGCAGGTTTGCAGGCTATTCCAGAAGATATGCTTGAAGCAGCTGAGATTGATGGTGCGACAGGTATGCAGAAGCTCTTCAAGGTTACAATTCCTAACATGATGAGCACATTCACTATCTGTTTGTTCCTCACACTTTCCAACGGCTTCAAACTCTTCGACCAGAACGTTGCACTCACAGCAGGTCAGCCATTTGTCTGGAAGGGAACAACACAGATCAAGACAACAGAAATGCTTGCTCTCAACATCTACACAGAATTCTATGGCTCCAACACAGCTGCCCGTGGTTTTGCACAGGCAAAGGCTGTTGTATTCTTCATCTTCGTTGCAGCCCTTGGATTGTTGCAGCTTAAGTTTACAAGAGAGAAGGAGGTACAGCAATAATGGCAGCTCTTAAAGGTGAAAAGAGGTATAATACCTTCCTTACTGTTTTGTTTGCACTTATTTGTATTTTTTGGGTTGTACCTGTAATCATCGTTGTATTCAACGCATTCAAGGTCAACTCATATGTCAAGACAAATACATTCGCACTTCCTACAGGAGATATGTGGGCTGGTTTCAAGAACTTTGTGACTGGTATGACAATGGGTAACTACAACTTCATGAAGAGTGTATTCTACTCATTCTATATCACAATCTTCTCTACAGCTCTTATTCTTCTCTGCACTTCCATGAGTGCTTGGTATGTTTCAAGAATCGATTCCCTTGTTTCAAGAATCGTTTACTATCTCTGTGTCTTCTCAATGGTTGTACCATTCCAGATGGTTATGTTCACACTATCACGTACAGCAGACACATTGAAGCTTAACACACCTTACACTATTCCAATCATTTACCTTGGCTTCGGCGCAGGTCTTGCTATCTTCACATTTGCAGGCTTTGTCAAGAGTGTACCACTTGGAATGGAAGAAGCTGCAGCCATCGATGGATGTGGTCCTGTAAGAACATATTTCCAGATTGTCCTTCCAGTTTTGAAGCCAACTCTGATTTCAGTATCTATTCTTGAAATCATGTGGGTTTGGAACGACTATCTCTTGCCATACCTTGTTCTCGACAAAAATCTCTATAGAACTATCCCTATCCAGGTCCA
>JALFYG010000220.1 GCA_022784805.1 Spirochaetales bacterium | reverse complement strand
ACCGTCTCCACCGTGACCCCAGAACTTACATGCGATTGTTCCAGGAGCAGCTGTGTTTGGACAATCCTTGTTCTCTGCGAGAGCGAGGCATGTGACATCATCGTTGATACCGATTGTGAACTGCTTCTTTGGCTGATCCTTCTTGAGTTCATCGTACACTGCGAATACAGATGCTGGAGTTGTGTCCTTGCTTCCGAGACCATAGCGGCCGCCGATAACCTTGAGGCCTGTCTTTCCGTTTTCAGCGAGAGCTGTAACAACATCAAGATAGAGAGGTTCACCAAGAGCGCCTGGTTCCTTTGTCCTGTCGAGGACAGCGATGCTCTTACATGTTGCTGGGATAGCTGCGATGAGCTTGTCTGCTCTGAATGGTCTGTAGAGTCTGACCTTTACGAGACCAACTTTCTCTCCATGAGCGTTGAGGTAGTCGATGACTTCTTCTGCAACGTCACAGATGCTTCCCATAGCGATGATGACTCTGTCTGCATCTTCTGCGCCATAGTAGTTGAAGAGCTGGTAGTTAGTTCCGAGCTTCTCGTTGACCATGCCCATGTACTTCTCAACAACATCTGGAAGATCGTTATAGTACTTGTTGCATGCTTCTCTGTGCTGGAAGAAAACGTCTCCGTTTTCATGAGATCCTCTCATGTGAGGATGCTCTGGGTTGAGAGCGTGATCTCTGAATGCCTGTACAGCATCCATGTCGCACATTTCCTTAAGATCATCATAATCCCAAACAGCAATCTTCTGGATTTCGTGAGATGTTCTGAATCCATCGAAGAAGTTGATGAATGGAACCTTTCCACTGATTGCGGCAAGGTGGGCCACAGGTGAAAGATCCATGACTTCCTGAACGTTGCCTTCACAGAGCATTGCAAAACCTGTCTGGCGGCATGCCATAACGTCGCTGTGGTCTCCGAAGATGTTCAGTGACTGAGTTGCGACTGTTCTTGCAGAAACGTGGAAGACACATGGGAGCTGCTCAGCTGCAATCTTATACATGTTAGGGATCATCAACAAAAGACCCTGAGAAGCCGTGTATGTGGATGTGAGGGCACCGGCTCCAAGTGAACCGTGGACTGCACCAGCAGCACCTGCTTCAGACTGCATTTCGACAACCTTGACCTGTGTTCCGAAGATGTTCTTCAGGCCATTAGCACTCCACTGGTCTACAAAGTCCGCCATAGGGCTTGATGGAGTGATAGGGTAGATACAGGCAACTTCACTGAATGCATAGCTGACGTGTGCTGCAGCGTTGTTGCCGTCCATGGATTTCATTTTTCTCACCATGAAGAGCCTCCTTGTAGTATTAACCAGAAGGAATATTCCTATCTGGACCGGTGTTAACCATTTTTTTTCCTGCAGACCCGTATTCGGGCAATATATCCCTATACAAAATCTGCATTCTACTTAAGGATAAACTCAAAAGCTTGAGATTGCAATTGTGATGAGCTATTTATTTCGGTTTATGCCGTTATCGTTTTTACCGATTCAGACAGAAAACCCCTCTCAGTTTGTAGTATAGTTCACTTTAGAGTCATAAAAATAAGGTAAATAAGAAGTAAATGAATAAGAATTATACTTTTTCCTTGATTTGAGGACAATAATTATATCTCCCTGGTGTTTTCTTCTCCAGGTTTCCAGGGCTGAAGATGCTTTTAATTCTTATTTGTAATGAGCCGCTCATCTATAAAAAAACGGAGTCAACGTACAGCTGACTCCGACTAATTTCTTCGCTCGGTCAGTTTTTATTTTACCGTCGAGTCGGAACCGTCACTCGACTTCTTCATGAAGGAAGGTTTCCCTTCATCTTTAATTTACACGAAATGTGGGGAATATCAAGAGAATAGGAGGACCTTTTATTGGTTAGACAAAAGATAGATGACTTTCTTCTCTATATATCATCTTATCATATTGAACAACTGTTTTGAAATAAGTAATATCTAAGAGCTTACAAATATAAATTGAGGTTATTAGAATGAAAAAGATATTACTTACATGCTTTGCCCTATGCTTCATCGCTCTTCTTAATTCCTGTGCAGTGAGCTGCTCAGGTTATGAAAAAGAGGTTTATGAAGTGAAAGATACATTTAGATCCATTGAAGTTGATGATATGGATGCTTCAATAATCATCATGCCATCAACAGATGGAAAGTGTAGGGTTACGGCAGATGAGAACAAGAGTGTCTATCGTAAGGTTGAAGTCAAAAACGGAGTGTTGAAAATCGACAGACAGAAGAGAGTATTGGGCTTCATGTTCTTCTCTTCCTTCAAAGAGGTGATAGTAGAAATAGAACTCCCGGAGAAAGAGTATTCAAGTCTCAAGATCCAGTCTGTGTCAGGAAGAATTGAAGTCCAGGAAGGCTTGGCATTTGATGTAGTTGAGTTGGAGTCCACCAGCGGCTGTGTAAAGTTCTATTCCGTTGTGAAAGACGAGATAGAAGCAGAGAGCACCAGCGGAAGTGTCACAGTCTCTTCTTATTCCTCTCCAGACAAAGTCGACTGCAGATCTGTAAGCGGATCAGTCACTATCACAGACATAAATGGAGAAGAGATAAAGGCCAAGAGTACATCCGGTAGCATCAAACTGAAGAATGTAACGGCATCAGATGAGATGACCCTTGAAACAACCAGCGGCTCTATTAACCTCGATAAATGCGATGGAAACGAAATCTACATAGAATCCACCAGCGGAAGCGTAAAGGGAACACTTCTGTCAGAGAAGAGATTTAAGACAAAGAGTACCTCTGGTAGTATCAACATCCCTTATTCAAATAATGGAGGAATCTGCGAGATAAAAACCACATCTGGTAGTGTAAATATTGATATAATCTAAAGTTAGATTAACTAAAAGAAATAGGGTACCCAAAGGTACCCTATTTTTCAGACATAAAGTCGATTACTTTCCGAAATATCTCTTCAAGAGACCAGCGAAAGCCTTTCCATGTCTAGCTTCATCTCTAGCCATTTCATGAACTGTGTCATGGATAGCATCGAGGTTGTACTTCTTAGCAAGCTTAGCAAGCTCTGTCTTTCCCATTGTAGCGCCGTTCTCAGCTTCGACTCTCATTTCGAGGTTCTTCTTTGTGCTGTCTGTAACGACTTCGCCGAGAAGTTCAGCAAACTTAGCAGCGTGCTCAGCTTCCTCTAGACCAGCCTTTTCCCAGTACATACCGATTTCAGGATAGCCTTCTCTATGAGCGACTCTAGCCATAGCGAGATACATACCAACTTCTGTGCATTCGCCTTCGAAGTTAGCTCTGAGACCATCGATGATTTCCTTCTTTACTTCTTCTGGAACGTCAGCTCCGAATTCCTTGCCAACACCTACCTTGTGCTCTGCAGCCCAAACCATGTCAGCCTTCTGTTCTGTGAACTTGCTTCCTGGAACCTTACACTGTGGGCAGAACTCTGGTGGGACATCGCCTTCATATACGTAACCACAAACTGGGCAAACCCATTTCTTCATTTTCTTCATCCTCCAAATAGAGCAATATTTGATCTTTCTGATCTAAAATAAATATAGCATTCTTTAATGAAAAGGCAAATAGTTAGGATATATAAACTTTAATTAATTCAGCTATCGCAAAAGGAAAAAACATCATATCTTTACAATGTGTCATAAAAAAAGTGATATCTTTTCTTTCGGAGGTATTTTATGGATGCCCTGGAAGCAATTCTGGAAAGAAGAAGTGTAAGAGTATTCGAGGAAGAGAAAGTCGAAAAAAGCCTTATAGATACCATTATTTCAGCAGGTCTTGCATCTCCTAGTGCATGTAACAGACGACCTGTGGAGTTAATAGTCTTGGAGGATAAAGAGACTATTCTGTCTCTCCTTCCAGGAAGATTGGAGGCAAAACCTCTCAAGACTGCTCCCCTGGTGATCGTTGTGACATCAGATACAGAGAAGGTTATCAGGCGTGCCCCTCTATATTGGACATGTGATGCCGCAGCATCTAGTGAGAATATGTTGATAGCAGCCACTTCAGTGGGCTTAGGCTCCCTCTGGCTTGGAGTCTGGCCTCAGGAAGACAAAATAGAGAGCATAAAGAAGGCTCTTAGTCTTCCAGATAATATTGTTCCATTCTCTGTCCTCGCCTTTGGAAAGGAAGGAGACGAAGGGGAGCCTATGTGGAAGAAAAGCAGCCAGGAAGAAAAAGTACATTGGGAGAAATGGTGATGGGTGATAAGTTATTAGTATCTCCGATTCTTGATAGTATTGAAGACAGAAAGAAGGAACTGACAAAGAAGATGGAGAAGCAGATGCTGAAGCGTCTCCAGAGCTCCACTTATCCAATGAGACAACTTTTGGCTTTTTATAAGTGTGCAATGATGGAAGTGGAGACCAAGTTCAGGGTCCTGGACGAGCAGTTCTCCCTTTCCCATGACAGAAATCCTATTGAAAGTATCTCGGCCCGACTCAAGACGTTGGACCATATATATGAGAAGGCAAGAAGAAAGGGTATCCCGCTTACACCTGAATGCATCGAGAAGGGTATCTTCGACATAGCAGGAGTAAGGGTTGTATGTCCCTTTGAAAAAGACATCTATATGCTTAAAGACTCTATCTTAAGCCATGATGATATCCGCCTTGTGGAGGAGAGGGACTATATAGCCTCTCCTAAGCCCAGCGGATATAGAAGCCTTCACCTTATATTGGAAGTTCCTATCTTTCTTCAGAATGAGAAGAGGCTGATGAAAGTCGAAGTCCAACTGAGAACCATGGCCATGGATCAGTGGGCGTCTCTCGAGCATCGCTTGATGTATAAGAAAGAGATACCGGAGGACGTAGAGAAAGAGCTGAGAAATAAGCTCCTTGAGTGCGCCTCCCTTAACTGCCAATTGGATATGATAATGCAGGAAGTGAAAGACATCACTGATCTCTATGTTGAGGAAGATTAAGTAGTCCCGGAAGAACCTTACCCTCTATATTTTCCATCTCCAAGGAGAAGAGGGAGAGGACTGTAGGAACCTCATCTATTAGCCTTCCTCCTTCATATCTCTTATTCTTTTCGGCTCTCTTTCCCGATGCGATGAATGGAGGCTTTGGTCCACGCTTTGGCATATAGCCATGGGTGGCGGCAGCTTTTGAGGGGGCGAATATAGGGGCAGTGAGGGAGGAAGTGAATATAATTCCTCCTACGCTTTCAATAATAAAGGTGAATGGTCCTGATAGATTATGTTCTTTTAGGGCCCTTCCTTTTGTCTTTATTTCAGATATAACTCCAGGGTATTCGCTTTGGATCCTTTTTAACACATCCAGTGCTTCTTCTTCTGTAATATTCTGTGTATGGATCTCGGCACTGAAAGAGGATGGATGTGCCATTATCTTCCAGTTTTTGTTGTCGGTGATATATCCCATATCCTTGAGGACTCTGTTTATCCCGAACTCCTTCTCAATATTCATTTGGCCATGGTCGCCAAGGATGAAGAAGGTGTAATCAGAGAGGGTTCCTGCTTCTTCCATGGCTGAGAGGATATCTCCAATCTTCTCATCCAAGAATGAAAGGGCCTCATCCATCTTCTCTATTTCTGAGCCTGTTTTATGTCTCAAAGTATCTAGAGCAGAGAGGTGGAGGAAGAAGAGATCCGGTTTCTTTTCCTTTATTATGTCCACAGTACAAAAAGTAGCGAAAACATCTGGATAAAATGGATTAGAAAAATCATAGAGTGAGCTTTTGTGCCTTCTATATATCTCATGGACATCAGGGCTGGAGTAGGGGATAAAGACAGTGTCCGCATCTTCTCCTCTCTGAGGCCAAATCTCAGGAATGACCCAGTCCCCTTTGGCTCCTCCTGTCACAGGCCACGTGACGGAGGCGACTTTCAAGCCACTATTGTGTGCAAACTCAATTGCATTTTCCGTTTTCAAGTCATCTGCCCACCAGAACCAACGGGTCTTGGTTCTTTCAGGATCAAAGGGCTCATTATGATAAATCCCATGGTCCTTTGGCCAACGGCCAGTAAGAATAGTGGCGTGGCATGGATAAGTATATGTAGGATAGGGACACTCCAAGGCCGAATAAGAAGAGTAGTC